>JBAWZG010000138.1:0-11501 GCA_037143155.1 Bacteroidia bacterium | reverse complement strand
CGCGAAATTACCCCAATGTTGTCGGCTCACCGCGACAATGTCATGCTCAATATGGATCTTTTCAAACGGGTAAAGGCCGTTTATGAAAATCGCAATTCAATGAACCTGGACCACGAACAACTCCGTTTGGTAGAAAAAATGTACAAAGATTTTGAGCGCGGCGGTGCAAACCTTCCGGAGGATAAACAAGCCGAGTTGCGCAAAATTAATGAGCAGCTTTCAATGCTGACGTTGAAATTCGGCGAAAATACGCTGGCCGAAACCAACAAGAATTTCAAAATGGTCATCGAAAATAAGAAGGATCTGAAAGGTTTGCCAGTTGATGTAATAACCTCAGCTGCAGAAATTGCAAAAAAGGCAGGTCAGGAAGGAAAATGGGTTTTTACCTTGCAAAAGCCAAGCATGTTGCCATTTCTGCAATATGCCCAAAACCGCAGCCTGCGGGAAAAGCTATATAAAGGATACCTGAATCGCGGAAATTACGACAATGCTTTCGACAACAAGCAGGTCATTGAGAAAATTGTAAAACTGCGGGACGAGCGGGCAAAATTGATGGGATACCCAAATTTTGCCGCGTTTGTTGTTGACGAAAACATGGCCAAAACACCCGAAAATGTTGACAATTTTCTGATGAAACTCTGGGTTCCGGCACTTGATCGTGCAAAGAAGGAACGCGACGATATGCAGGCCATGATTGACAAGGAAGGTGGAAAATTCAAGCTCGAATCGTGGGATTGGTGGTATTATGCCGAAAAAGTTCGCAAAGCCAAATACGATCTGGATGCATCACAGCTGAAACCTTATTTCAAGCTTGAGAATGTAATCGACGGAATGTTTTATGTGGCAAACAAACTGTATGGGGTAAAATTTATCAGGCGCACAGATATTCCGGTTTACAACGAGGAAGTTTTGGCTTACGAAGTTCAGGAAGCCGACGGTCGCCACATTGGCGTTTTATATATGGATTTCCATCCGCGCGCCGGAAAAAATAATGGAGCGTGGTGTACCGGCTATCGTTCGCAATCCTATAAAAACGGGCAGAAAATCACTCCGGTAGTTTCCATCGTTTGCAATTTTACCCGACCGGCGGGTGATGTACCTGCCTTGCTTAGTTTCGAAGAAGTGACTACCTTATTTCACGAATCCGGACATGCTTTCCACTCTTTGTTTACCGATGGGCCATACAAACGCACTGCCCGCGATGTTCCCCGCGATTTCGTTGAACTTCCTTCGCAAATCATGGAAAATTGGGCATCAGAACCAGAAGTTCTGCGCGTTTACGCCAAACATTATCAGACCGGAAAAGTTATTCCTGAAGCGTTGATTGCAAAACTTGGTAAAAGCGCCCAGTTCAATCAGGGATTCGAAACGGTTGAATACCTGGCCGCTTCGTTGCTTGATATGGATTATCACACTCAAAATCTCACCACCGATGTTTCAACCTTTGAAAAAGCTTCGATGGACAAGATTGGCCTGATCAACGAAATTGCTCCGCGCTATCGCAGTACCTATTTTTCCCATATTTTCTCCGGAGGATATTCAGCCGGATATTACGTTTACATATGGGCTGCCGTGCTCGATGCCGATGCTTTTGATGCCTTCAAAAAAAGCGGAAATCTGTTTAATCCTGAACTCGCTGCCAAATTCCGGACACTGTTAACCAAATCGGGTTCGGACGAAGGAATGACTATTTATAAAAACTTCCGTGGACAGGAACCATCGATTGAACCATTGCTGAAACGTCGCGGATTAAAATAATTGATGAACAAAAACAACTTTTAAACCTTATAAAATGATAAAAATTGGAATTACACTTTTTGCAGTCGCGCTGATTTTAAGTTCGTGCAATCAGAAAAAAGAAGTCAAGAAAGACATGAACAACCCATTCTTTAAAGAGTACACCACTCCGTTTCAGGTTCCACCGTTTAATGAAATTAAACTGGAACACTACATGCCGGCTACCGAGGAAGGAATTGCCCAACAGCTCGCTGAAATAAAAGCAATTACCGACAACAAGGATGAAGCAACTTTCGACAATACTATTTTGGCTTTTGATCTGTCGGGCGATTTGCTGAACAATGTTGGCAATGTATTTTTTAACCTGAATTCGGCCAATACCAATGACGAAATGCAAGCTCTGGCCCGCGAAATCACTCCAAAACTATCCGCTCATCGCGACAACATCATGTTGAACAAAGATCTTTTCAAACGGGTAAAAGCGGTTTACGATAAAAGGAATAATCTAAAACTCGATGCAGAACAACTTCGGGTGGTAGAAAAATATTATCAGGATTTTGAACGCAGCGGCGCCAATTTGCCTGATGAAAAACAAGCTGAATTGCGCAAGCTGAATAACGAACTTTCGATGGCTGAGCTCAAATTCGGCGAAAACGCTTTGGCCGAAACCAATAAAAATTTCAAATTGGTGGTCGATAACGAAGCCGACCTGAAAGGTTTACCCGCCGAGGTTATTGCAGCAGCTGCCGATCTGGCTAAAGCAGATAATTTGGCTGGAAAATGGGTTTTCACACTGCAAAAGCCAAGCATGCTTCCATTCCTTCAGTATGCTGAAAACCGTTCTCTGCGTGAAAAATTGTATCACGGTTACCTCAATCGTGGCAACAACGCAAATGCCAACGATAACAAAGAGGTGCTCAGTAAATTGGTGAAATTACGCGACCAGAAAGCTAAATTATTTGGGTTTAATAGCTGGGCCGCTTATGTTGTTGATGTCAACATGGCCAAGACGCCGGAGAAAATAAATGAATTCCTGATGAAACTCTGGACTCCGGCTCTCGAACGGGCTAAAAAGGAACGTGCCGACATGCAGTCCATGATCGATCAGGAAGGTGGAAAATTCAAAATTGAATCGTGGGATTGGTGGTTTTATGCCGAAAAAGTGCGAAAAGCCAAATACGATCTGGACGAAGCGCAGCTGAAACCCTATTTCAAACTTGAAAATGTGATTGACGGAATGATCTACACCGCTTCAAAACTGTATAACATCAAATTCATTAAACGTACCGATCTGCCGTTATACTGCGACGAAGCAATTACATACGAAGTTCAGGAAGCCAATGGCAAACACATTGGTGTTTTCTATATGGATTTTCACCCGCGCGCCGGAAAAAGTAATGGTGCATGGTGCACTTCATTCAGAAACCAATCCTATAAAAACGGAAAAATGGTAACTCCTGTGGTTTCCATTGTTTGTAATTTTACACGACCAAGCGGCAATACTCCAGCCTTGCTTAGTTTTGACGAGGTAACCACCTTGTTCCATGAATCAGGACATGCGTTGCATGGCTTATTTACTGATGGCCCATACCGTCGCACTGCCGGAAATGTTCCAAACGATTTTGTTGAACTTCCTTCTCAGGTTATGGAAAACTGGGCATTGGAACCTGAAGTTCTTCGTGTATATGCCAAACATTACCAGACCGGCGAAATTATTCCGCAGCAACTGATTGCCAAACTCGAAAAAAGCGCTCAGTTTAATCAGGGATTCGAAACGGTTGAATACCTCGCAGCATCGCTGCTTGATATGGATTGGCACACCCAAGCCCTTACTACCGATGTAGAATCGTTCGAAAAGGCATCATTGGACAAAATCGGTTTAATTCCTGAAATAGCTCCGCGCTACCGAAGTACTTATTTCTCACACATTTTCTCCGGAGGTTACTCAGCTGGTTATTACGTGTACATCTGGGCAGCCGTTTTGGATGCCGATGCATTTGATGCCTTCAAACAGAGTGGTAATATTTTTAATCCTGAAATTGCAGCGAAATTCCGCACTTTGCTTACCAAATCAGGATCGGATGAAGGAATGACTGTTTATAAAAACTTCCGTGGTCAGGAACCTTCTATTGAACCACTTTTGAAACGCCGGGGATTGAAGTAGGAAAAAGCCGATAGTCAATGGTCATTTTGAAAAAGACTCGTTTCGCAAATGCGGAACGGGTCTTTTTTTATACTCACTATCCATTTTTTTGAGTAGAAGATTGAAATTTGATAAAAACGCTGTAACTTTTACATATAAAAATGAACAATTCAATAGAAGACCTGTTGGTCTTTTATTGAATTATCAATCAATTATTTTATCCACTTAAAAAACTATTCTTATGGCAGATTTCACAAATGCATTTCAGTTGGTGATAGCCAATGAAGGTGGCTATGGCAACGATCCGGACGATCCGGGTGGCGAAACCTACAAGGGTGTTGCCCGAAATATCTGGAGTAAATGGTCGGGTTGGACAACCGTCGATATCTTGAAACGTCAATCCGATTTTCCGGCCAATCTTGACCGTGACTCTGATCTTCAGCAGGCAATTTCTGATTTTTATGAGGTCAACTTTTGGGATAAAATGAACGGTGATCAGATTGCCAATCAGGATGTTGCCAATTCTATTTTCGACTTCGGTGTCAATGCAGGAATAGCTACAAGTTCCTCGCTGGCTCAAATGGTGGTTGGAGCGACAACTGACGGTGTGATTGGTCCAGATTCCATTTCATCCATCAACGAATTTAATCCTGAGCATTTTCTTGCAGCATTCACTGTTGCCAAGATTGCCCGTTACGTAAACATTGTTCAGAAAAGGCCAACCAGCCGAAAATATTTTTATGGTTGGGTATGCCGGGCTGTAGGAAGCCCCTCCTAAATCCTCATCACATGGCGAGGATTTAAAGCACAAAATTTACAACTTAATACGATAATTATGAAAACACAAAATTTAATCGGAGCAATTCAGCTCCCTCTCCTTGTGGGGAGGGCCGGGGTGGGGCTTCAGAAAGGGGGTTCCCTATGACTTTTCTATCCAATCTTTTTTCAGGAGGAGCAAGTACACTCGTCGATTCGGTGGGTAAAGTGCTCGATAATGTGATAACAACCAAAGAAGAAAAAATGCAACTTGACAATGAAATGCGTAAATCGGAATTTCAGTTTCAGGTGGATATGAAAAAGCTCTCTAACGACGAACAACAAATGATTCTGGGCGATATCAGCAGTGCCAGGCAACGTGAAGTTGCCGTTCAGACCAGCGAAAATGCTACCAAACTTTCGAAGAATGTTTCACCTTTTCTGGCACTTGGAACCACATTTATCACGCTTTTACTCTTTTTTATTTTGATTTTCAGGCCGGGAACTGTTCCGGAATCAAGTAAGGAAATTATTCTTTACATTCTTGGAGTCCTTAGCGCAATCCTGACTCAAATCTACAGTTACTATTTCGGTTCATCTCAGGGCAGTGCAGACAAAGCAAAAACGATTGCCGGAATTAAAACGAGTTAATTTTGAACCCGATTCTCTGCCAACTCTTTTACATGCAAATAAACGTTGGCGGGAATCCATATTTTGTCAATTATAAGTCGGGCGGATTAGAAGTATTGCTAAGTCATTCACTTCAATCCGCTTGACTTATTTAAGATTTCTCCGGAAAATAATAAAATGCTATCTTGCCTCAATCAACCATTGGATGGCCCGGTCAAGACAATCGAATTTGATTACGGGCAGTGAACCTCATTTGGCCGTAAAGAATAGAACAGTCATTTTGACTTTAAAATTAATTTTTAACAAACATAAATATGAAATTTGTGCTGATCCAAAAATCAATCCTGCATTCAGCCCTCCTGCTTTTTGCAATTTTCCTTTCTTATAAATCTCCTGCACAATCAGTTCAATTACCCCGGGAATGGAAGTTTCAACTGGGTGATAATCCGGATTGGGCCAATTTGTCATTTAACGACTCCGACTGGGGTAAGAAGAAGCTGGCTACAAGTTTTGCCGCAAAAGAATTGAAAGACAATGTTTTTGCCTGGTACCGAATAAAACTGGTCATTTCTTCGGACATAAAAAGTGCCGTAGAAAAGGGAAAAGGCATAAAACTGAATCTGGGAAAGATCGATGATGTCGATCAGACTTTCTTTAACGGGAAACTGATTGGGCAAACCGGTTCTCTGCCTCCGCACTATGAAACCAAATGGGATGCAGAGCGGAATTATACCATTCCCGCCAACGAGGTTCAATGGGATAAAGAAAATGTTATTGCAGTCCGTGTTTTTAGTCTGGATAATGCTGGAATTGGAATGTACCAGGGCGATTATACTTACCGACCAGTTCAATGGACCGATTCAATTTCTGTTCAACATGTTATTACAGAAACTGCGAATCATGGATTTTCTGCCAAAATTTCATTTACAAATTCAGGGCAAAATACATTTTCCGGAGCTGCAAAATATTGGGTCTCAGATATTGCCGGTAAAATATTGTTTACCGAAACAAAGCCTTTCGAATTACAAGCTGCAAAAGGTTCTGTAAACAATATTTCCTTCACCGGTTATCAACCTGAAAACAAAGATATTTTCAAGGTAGGGTATCTGATTTCAGCAAATAATGGTACCGCCACATTGAAGAATGAAGAAATCTATTTAGCAAATAAACAAGTTGAAATTAAGGTTGACAAAGAACCAACACTTGTTGTAGAAAACAAAATTCAGGATGTGTTTACTTCCATTCCTTTTCAGGATCTGCAATTGAAAGGTTATCTGGGCAATCGCCTGAGGCAAAACCTCGAAGAACGTCTCCTGAAAGTTGATGAAGAAGGAATTATGGATGGTTATTTGCAACGGCCGGGCAATCATCCGTGGATTGGCGAACATGTCGGCAAATATCTTGAAACCGCTTGCAATGTCTGGAAAAACACGCATGATCAGCCCCTTAAAAAGCAAATGGACCGCATGATGTATGAATTAATCCATACGCAATTGGCCGACGGTTATTTGGGTACTTATTCGCCCGACGAATATTGGACAAGCTGGGATGTCTGGTCGCATAAATATAACCTGTACGGTTTGCTTGCCTATTATACTGCAACCGGCTACAAGCCAGCTTTGGAAGCCTGTGAAAAAATGGGCGATTTGTTGTGCAAAACCTTCGGAAATAATCCCGGTCAGCGCGACATAATTTTGGCCGGTGAACATGTTGGAATGGCTGCCACCAGTGTTTTGGATCCCATGGTTGAATTGTACCGGTACACCGGCGAAAAAAAGTACCTCGATTTTTGTTATTATATTCTGGATGCCTGGGAACATCCGAATGGCCCGAAAATTATCAGTTCTTTGTTGAAAACGGGTAAGGTTAGTCAGGTGGCCAATGCGAAAGCTTATGAAATGCTTTCGAACCTTGTAGGACTCTCCAAATTGTATCGCCTTACCGGAGATGCAAAACTCCTGAAGCCTGTTCTGATTGCCTGGCAGGATATTGTTACCAACCGTTTGTATGTTACCGGATCAGCCAGTTCGTTGGAGCATTTTCAGGAGGATCAGTTCTTGCCTGCCACTAACAATGATAATATTGGCGAAGGTTGTGTAACCACGACCTGGATTCAGCTCAATCAAAATCTTCTGGCCATAAGCGGTGAATTAAAGTATGGGGATCAGATTGAAAAAACAATTTACAATCATTTGCTCGGAGCCGAAAATCCGGAGACCGGTTGTGTGAGTTATTATACATCATTGATGGACAAAAAACCCTTTTCCTGCGGAATTTCATGCTGCACTTCGAGCGTTCCCCGTGGAATTGCCATGATTCCTTACTTTACCTTCGGGAATATAAAAAATGTTCCAACCGTGATGTTGTATGAACCCGCAAGTTACAAGGAGAAAATCACGACCAGCACGAAGGAAAATATCGATTTATCGCTGGAAATTGCGGGCAATTTTCCTGAAAACGGAAATACAGTGATTACCGTTAAAACTTCGAAAACTGCCACCTTTTCCATTGCATTCAGGGTTCCATCCTGGTGCAGTTCGTACCTTGCTGAAGTTGATGGCCAGCAATTCAAAGGAACTGCGAACCAATATTTGTCGATTAACCGGGAATGGAAATCAGGAGATCAGATCAAAGTCACTTTTGAAATGCCGGTTCAAATCCTTTCCGGAGGCAAAAGTTATCCCGGTCAGCTTGCATTTCAGAGAGGTCCGCAGGTTTTGGCTTTTGATGATTCGTTAAATCCGGGTATCAAAATCGAACCGGATCAAAAGCTATCCGTTGAAAAGCCCGAAAGCAAAAGCTTTGAAGGCGTTTTGCCCAGGCAATGGATTGGAAAACAGGCATATTCATTGAATGAATCGGATAAAACGAAACAACAATTGGTTCTGGTTCCTTTTGCCGACGCCAGTCAAACCGGTGGCGCGGTGAAAGTATGGTTACCACTTCGTGTGAACAAATAAGTTAACAACCTAACAAAAGTAATTTTAAGATGGAAAACACAATATGCAAAAAATGGCAATCAGACCGCTTGCTCTTTCTCGGAGTTCTCTTGTTTTTATTTGGATTATTCGTTGGCTTATTTATTCCAATGATGACAAATCCGAGAATGGGACTGACCGCACATCTGGAAGGAACAATGAACGGTATGTTTTTAGTGATTCTGGGACTTATGTGGAACAAGCTTGTCTTAAATGATAAATGGTTGGCTTTTGCATTTTGGCTGACAATATATGGTTCATTCGCCAATTTTTTGGCAGTGACGATAGCAGCCATAACCGGCGCTGGAAAAATGATGCCGATTGCTGGTGGAAAAGAAGGAGCTTCAATTACTGAAGGATCAATTTCTTTTCTGCTTATAACACTTGCCCTTTCAATGATTATCGTTTGTATAATTGTTTTGACAGGCCTTTATCGATTCATAAAGCAACCTTCTGATATTAAATGAAATTGGATATTGCTGGTAATATCTGCTTATTTCAAAAGTGAAAATTATTGCGATGGATTTGAGAACTGACTTCCATCTTTTTGTCAAAGCTTACTATCTTTGAAAACTAAATCACATTAATTTTCAATTTATAAAGTCTATAATCCTGCTATGAAATATATTTCAGTAATTCTTGCCTTGCTTGTTTTTGTTCAGCTTTCATCCAGCGCACAGGCCAAAAATCTTGTCTATAAGGATAAAAAGGCTCCGCTTGAATCCCGGATTAAGGATTTGGTTTCGAAGATGAACCTCGATGAAAAGATACTTCAACTGAACCAGTATACCGCCGGAATGAACACCAATGCGAATAATATTGGTGAACAAACCAAATCGATTCCTGCCGGGATCGGCTCATTAATTTATTTCGGTACTGGTCCTGAACTTCGGAATGCAATCCAGAAAAAAGCGATGGAAGAATCTCGCCTGGGAATTCCAATTTTGTTTGGTTACGATGTGATTCATGGATTCCGTACCATTTATCCGATCTCATTGGCGCAGGCTTGCTCATGGAATCCGGCTTTGGTTACTGAAGCTTCAGCTGTTGCTGGTAAGGAAGCCAATTTGGCCGGGCTCGACTGGACCTTTTCGCCCATGATTGATGTAGCACGTGATGCGCGATGGGGCCGTGTGGCTGAAGGCTATGGCGAAGATCCATACACCAATGCTGTTTTTGGAGTGGCCACCGTGAAGGGTTATCAGGGGAAGAATTTATCCGATACTTATTCAATTGCAGCCTGCCTAAAACACTTTGTCGGTTACAGTGAATCGGAAGGTGGACGCGATTACCATTACTCGGATATCTCCATGCAATCGCTTTGGGAAACTTATTTGCCGCCATTTGAAGCCTGTGTCAAAGCTGGCGCCGCCACACTGATGAGTTCCTTCAATGATATTAGTGGTGTTCCGGGTTCAGCCAATCCGTACACTTTGACTGAAGTTCTGAAGAAACGCTGGAAACACGATGGTTTTGTGCTTTCCGACTGGGATGCTATTGACCAATTAATGGATCAGGGTGTAGCTTCCGACCGCAAAGAAGCCGGTTACAAAGCATTTATGGCTGGTGTTGAAATGGATATGACTGACAATATTTATTTCCAGAATTTGAAGCAGCTGGTTGCTGAAAAGAAAATTCCAATGGCTAAAATCGACGATGCCGTCAGCCGTATTCTGAGGGTTAAATTTCGTTTAGGTTTATTCGATGAGCCCTACACCACCGTAGTCGATGAATCTTCCCGCTTCCTTCAGCCTGAAAGCAAAGCTGTTGCTCAGAAGCTGGCTGCTGAATCGATGGTACTTCTTAAAAACAATGCAAAGATACTTCCGTTAAGCTCTTCCGTTCAGCAAATTGCACTGATTGGCCCAATGGCTTCAGATAAGCAGAATCTGTTGGGTGCATGGTCGGCTCACGGAAATGAAAACGATGTGGAATCGATCAGCGAAGGAATAGCCAAAGAATTTGGCAGTACTGCCAAAATTAATATTGCCAAAGGTTGTGATTTCGATGGATACGACGAATCGGGTTTTGCAGAAGCCCTTTCAGTTGCCCGGAAATCGGATGTTGTTTTGATTTGCCTTGGCGAGAAAAGAGGCTGGAGCGGGGAAAATGCTTCCCGTTCAACCATTGCTTTGCCTGCAATTCAGGAAAAGCTGGTAATTGAACTCCTGAAAGCAAAGAAACCAATTGTACTGATACTTTCGAATGGACGTCCGCTGGAACTGGTTCGCCTGGAACCATTGGCCGATGCCATTGTTGAAATCTGGCAGCCTGGTTTGTCCGGTGGATCTGCACTTGCCGGAATACTTTCCGGAAGGATCAATCCTTCAGGAAAACTGGCGATTACCTTTCCTTTGACTTCCGGCCAAATTCCGATTTATTACAACATGCGTCAAAGTGCACGTCCGACTTCAGGAAAATACCAGGACATACCAACTGTTCCTATGTATTGGCTCGGTCATGGTTTGAGTTATACCACCTTCGACTACGGTGATCTGAAGCTTTCTGCAGTAAAAATTAAAAAAACCGGCAAGCTGACCGTTGAAGTGGAAGTTAGCAATACCGGAACTGTGGCTGGTTCTGAAACTGTTTTGTGGTACATTAACGATCCTGCATGTTCGATTTCACGTCCGATGAAAGAACTGAAATATTTTGAGAAGAAAGAACTGGCGGCAGGGGCAAAAACAACTTATAAATTTGAAATTGATCCGATGCGTGATTTGAGTTACACTAATGCTGATGGAAAACGTCTTTTAGAAGCTGGTGATTATTTCGTTATGGTGAATAAACAGAAGGTGAAATTTGAGGTGACAGAATAGAGCATTGAGAAAAAAGGAATGAGGAAAATGACTAAGTTATATAATCTATATAATGTCGTATTTTCAATTCACTCACCCCGAAGACCGAAGGCTCGGTCTTTCCCCGTCTCTACAAGTAGAGAGGGGCAGAGCATCGCAGATGCGACGGGGTGAGTCAATATATTTGTTAAAAATGAAATGTGACATTATTTCATTCCTTTAACTTATTGGGATTACTTTCATTTTTACTTATTCCTTTTTTCTGATTCAATGACCATTGGAAGACGACCTGCTGCTATTTATACCAACCAACCAACCAACCAACCAACCAACCAATCAACCATGAAAACCCAACTCTTCATTTACCTAAAAGCATTCCTTTTTCTATTAATAGCTGTGACAGTAAATGCCCAGCAGTGGTCTGCTGTTCCTTTAGTCACCAAAACCATGAAAGACCAG
>JBAWZG010000137.1:0-11631 GCA_037143155.1 Bacteroidia bacterium | reverse complement strand
CCTTCTTCAACAGCATGTTGCAAAGCCCGTGCCTTATTGTATCCATTTACAATAATCAAAACTTCTTTGGCGTCCATTACAGTCCCAATACCCACAGTGAGCGACGAATTTGGAACCTTGCTAATATCATTGTCGAAGAAGCGCGAATTAGCGACTTTGGTATCGTAGTTCAGTTCTTTATCTCGGGTTCGTGATGCGAGCGATGATCCCGGTTCATTGAAAGCCAGATGGCCATCAGGACCAATTCCACCTAAAAACAAGTCGATTCCACCTACAGCTAAGATTTTATTCTCGTAAGCCTGACATTCCGCTTTAATATCCGGAGCATTTCCGTTCAGGATATTCGCGTTTTCAGGTAGGATATCGATGTGACTGAATAGATTGTCCCACATAAATGTGTAGTAACTTTGGGGATGATCTTTGGGGATTCCCACATATTCGTCCATGTTGAAGGTCACTACATTTTTGAACGAGACCGTTCCGTTCTGGTAAAGTTTGATGAGTTCCTGGTATGTTCCAAGTGGCGACGAACCGGTTGGAAGTCCCAACACAAAAGGTTTTTCCTTGGTTGGAGCAGCCAGTATAATTTTTCTGACTATGTAATTGGCCACCCATTTTGAAGTCAGTTCAGAATTGGCCTGGATAATTAGTCTCATAATTAGTTTTGTTGTAATTTTTCAATAGCTGTTAATCTGGCGATCGTTTTCTCGCCTAAAATTGTCTTTTTCCGGATATGGCTGACGATTTCATTGACAAAGTCATTGCTTTCAAAATTACCTCTAACCTTTTCGAAATCAAGTTTTTGGGTGGCTTTGTTTCCATCCATTCCAAATCCGGTCATCGAATCTAACCTGAATTCCTTTTTTGCATCTTCGTACAACATTTGATCTAATCCGATGACACTTTCCTGCCATTTGGTTATGAGGTTAATCAGGTCGCTGATTTTCAGAGAATCGATCGACTTACCTGTGATCTCAATCAATAATTCTGAAGCCCAGGTCCATTCATAGTCGTAATAGTTGGCATGCATGGATTTAAACTCCATTTCAATTTCCTGCAAACTTACCAATTCCTTTCGTTCGATGCTTTTAATCAGTTTCCTGATCTCAGTTTTAGGTGCGATCAATCCGGCGAGATCGCTCCATTCATCCTTTCCCAGATCATTCGCTGGTTTCAGGCAATTCAGCAAGTCGTCCAAAGATTGAACATCACATTTTTCGAGGCGCGAAATGAGCGAATTTCCGAGAAATTTATAGATGGCTTTTTCGTATAAATCGATTCCTTTTTCAAGTGCACTTTTACTGATCAGGGTATTCCGGAAGGCAAAAACTTCGGTTGTTTCTCCTGAAATCTCTTTCAGGCTATTCAGTATTCCCAGTCCTTTCTGCATTTTCCGGATAGTAAACGGACTCAACAGGTTAAAATTGATGCAATCCAGCTTTTCCGGATCTTTGCGACGGTCGCGTTTCGGCCATTTCAATACGTCACGTATGGTTCCCACACTGCGAAGATTAATTCCCGGAGCGATCCAACTGTCATCTTTGTTTTCGATCAGGTATGAAAAAGGCAGATCGGAGGTGTCGGTGTTTTTATAGTGCCTGCCCATCACCAGGGTAAATGCACCTATTTTTGCCGGCCAAAGAATATAAGAGTCTGATGTCGTTTTTGATCCGCGTTCCACGATCCCATGGTGAATTGGGCCCAGTTTGTACATGTGGTTGCTCTGATTCGAACCGCTGCCGGCATTACAGAATGAAAACATTCCGGCAATCAGCAAGGTGGATTTGTGGTGGGTTACCGTGTACGGACCACCAAAAATGGAACAGGCTTCTCCGTGAAAGCCTTGACAATTGGCAAAAAACAAGGAGTTCTCAGCTGAGTATTGCTTGCTCAAAATACAGCCTTGCCCTATAAAGCAGTTAGCAACAATGGTTCCGTCGGTAATTTCGGCTCCCGAAGAAACAATGAAATTTTCAACAATAATTCCGGAGCCAAGTATTACCGGTGCAAACTCGTTGCTGTTCACTGAACCGTTTTCAAGCCGCACCGATCCAAAAACCTGGCTGTGAGGTCCGAACTTTACGTTTTTAATCTGCCTGCAATTGCGAATTACCGTGTATTCACCAATGATTCCCCTGTTGCTTTTAACCGATTCAGCATAGGCTGTGATCTTTTCTTCAATCTCTTCAATCAGGCAATGCCGGTGTTTGTACCAGGCCAGGAAATACGCCAGGTGTGCCGATAGTTTATCGTAAATCATGACTCGCCGTCCACCGGTTTCGTCCAATGTAGAAACTTTAATCCCATTTCCAAAACTGGTTTCGCCTTCAATAAAACACAATTCAATATTTTCCAGAATCACATGATCCTGAATGTCGTAATTGGCTATGTAATTGGTGATATGATGAATATATACCTGGTCGCCGATGGTGCAATTGTGTATGCTGGCGTTGTAGATTCCACAATTGCGGACGATTCCACCGCTGAATTCCACCGTTCCTGAGTTATTTCCGATTTTCACACAGCCAGAAAATTGTACATTCCGGATATTTTCGGGAATGAACGAATTGACTGCAAGAATCTGGTTCCAATCCGTTGCTGCACAACCTTGGTTTTTTAGTGTTTCTATCTCCGGAGGAGTGAGAGTCCGGTATTCCTGAATCTTTTTCAATGGAGTTATTTTTATGAAGTTATTCGGGCGAGGTAATCGTAATGTCCGCCTTTAAATATTTTATTCACTTTCAGTTGATTTTTTTCGGCAATACTTTTCAAATTGTCCGGATCGACATATAACCATGGAAATGGCTGACTGATCCAGTTTTGATATTCAGTTTGAAAGTTCAGTTCACCGTAATATTTATCGGCTGAAATGTCGATCAGGGTAGAGCCGTCTTCCTGTTCGAATAAATAAACCAGATCCGAAGAATCAATCAGAATCTGTCCGCCAGGATTGAGCAAGGTTTTCAAATGATGGAGCAAAACTTCCAATCCACTCAGTGTTCCGGCAATTCCGGTTCCGTTCATAAGCAGAATGATGGTGTCAAATGTTTGTGAATTGAACTTAAAAATATCCTTTTGTATGACGTTCCGGAGATCTCTGCTTTTTAGAACTTCACAGCACAGTGACGAAGTTTCGAGCGAAGTGACTTCGAATCCTTTTTCCTGAAGGTAAACTGAATGGCTTCCGGCTCCGGCACCCACATCCAGAATTTTTCCGGAGCAGAGGCTCATGGCTTTTTTTTCCAGGGCAGGCATTTGCTTGTATGTTCTGAAAAGATAGTTAGTTTCGATGGCATCATCGTCAAAATCATCGGAATGGATGATAATGGGCAGGTCGATAGAATTGAAGTGGTAGTTAGATACAGCCCGTCCCATCGGATCATCGAAGTGTTGAGTCATACGTCGTTTTTCAGGATTTAATTTCAGCTTTTTTTTGCTCAAATTTAAAACATGTTTTCTGCTTTTGGGAATAGATATAAAAACCTTCTGAAGGACCTTCGCCAATGACTACGATTTTAGAATCAGGCATGTTTTTGGAAAAGGAAACAACATCGTCGAAGTTGATGTTGTTGCGCTGAAGCCATTTGGATGTTAAAAAGTCTCCGATACGCCACCTGCTTCCATTAACTTCTGCTTCTTCGAAAAATTTCACTGCATCTTCAAAAGCGATTTCAACAAATTGAGACATATTCTGTTCGTAATTTTTCACTAAGATATGGTAAAGCAAGCTGAAAAAAAAATTTCCGCTCTAATTTGATTATCTGAAACGGAAATGTTAAAATGAGATAAATGAATCGGAGAGTTATTATAAAAAAGTTAAGCCGGCTAACAGTTTAACCGGCTTAACTTTCAATGAACCCGTAATCAGAATTTATAGCCGAGGGTAAAAATGAGGTTGTTTTGATTTGTACTGTATTGTATCATTTCATTTGCATTTGCATCAGGGTATAATTTAATGCTTTGCTGATCAATTACGTGCTGTAATGCTGCATCGAAAAAGAAACTGCCTTGTTTGAATCCAAAACCTCCGGAGATTGTAGAGTAGGGTTTGTCGATATGCTGGCTTCTTGAATCTAAATAGCTTGTATTAAATGCGTTTGGATAGTTTTCGTAACCAGCTCTCAGGCTGAAATTCTTATCTACACGGAATTCGCCACCGACATGAAGATTACCTACCATTCGGTATGCTTTCTTTATTTCAGCATTTTGATCGAAAAAATCGTATCCGTCACTTCCTTTGTTCAATTTGGCGGTCGAATAATCAACCACTTCGTAATCCACACTGATCAACCCTGATTTGCCGATTACATATGCTCCACTAAACACAATTTTAAGTGGTGTAGATACGGCATAATCATAGATCCCGGCTTTATCCGGTTTGGCCGAATATTTTTCAGTCTTACCATCTGAAACATAGGTGATGGAAGAATTCATGCCACTGTTATAGGTGTCGTGAAGATTATAAAATGTTGGAGTGTGTATAGCCAGCCCTAATCTTAGATTAGTTGTAGGTTTATAGATTGCTCCAAGTTTAACGTTAAATCCGTATCCTGAAGTGCTGAGTGAAGTATTAAAATTGAAATCGTTAAAATACGGAATGTTGTTATTTGCATCAAATTCCATCAGACTGGCATTCTCTTTGAAATAAACATCATGAATTCCTAAAGTACCTCCGATGTATAATTTATGATTAAAATTGGCAGCAAATGCGAGGAGATATTCATTGATGTGTCCTTCCCGCTGGGTTGTTTTGCGTACCGACTGTTTGTATCCGTTGTCTGATATATCGTTAAAATACTGTTTGTTTTGATCATCATAGTTCAGCAAATAGGTATCCCATGCCAAACGCTCGTAATACGGATCTAAATTATCTGGTGTTGTATATGGATTGTTGGCATTGTTTGTAAAGTACTTCAGAAGTGAACTGTTAGTATTCGAACCTTCGGCAAGCATATTGGCCGAAAAGCCACCGAGTCTGTTGAAACCCATTCCGAAGCTGAGACTTACCAAACCTGTTTCGCTGTTTGCACCGGTAGGAATTGTGGTAACATAACCAATATTGTTGATACTTCCTGTGTATCTTGAATCGGTCGCGGTACTGCCATTATTCAGATAATTTCCGTCAACACTTGACTTTCCAACTGACGAAGTGAACGTAAATTCACCCGAGCGGTAAACCGCAGCTCCTGCAGGATTGATACTTAAGGAAGAAAAATCACCACCCAAGGCACCGAATGCATTACCCATGGCTGTTGAGCGGGCAGTTCCGCTGATGTGGTAGTTCGAATATCTTAAGGCATCAGTAAGATCCTGGGCGAATGTGCTCCATGCTAAGAGCACTATACTGACTGTATATACTAACTTTTTCATGATTTCGGTATTTATAGTTTGTTTGAATTCAGTTATTGGTTTTCCGGTTTATATTATCTACGGTGTCCTGATCCACCGCCTGATCCGCCACCTGAGCTACTACCAGAGCTGCTACCGCCGCCACCGCCTCCGGAGGAATTTCCGCCTCCGCCACCACCTCCTGAATAGGAACTTGATGAACGGCTTGGTGCGCTGATACTTGATCCGCTGCTTTCTGAAGATCTGCTGTAGCTTGAGGAACTTCTGG
The DNA here is from genome assembly GCA_037143155.1 of Bacteroidia bacterium. Classification (GTDB taxonomy): domain Bacteria; phylum Bacteroidota; class Bacteroidia; order Bacteroidales; family Prolixibacteraceae; genus Aquipluma. The sequence goes on along the minus strand of JBAWZG010000137.1, from coordinate 6,014 downwards.
AAGGTGACGATGAACTGGACCCGTTCGAATAAGTCGAGCTGGACTGGTACGTTTGTCTCATACTGGAAGAACTTCTTGGTTGGCTGTAAGTTGAGCCTGAATTGGCGCTTCTTACAGTTGGCCGCTCAGCATTGACGCCAGAAGTACGTGGCCGGGTATAACTGGTGCTGTTGAAATTGGATTGATTTACAATTCTTGGCTTGTTGTAACTTGGTGTATAATTCTGGCTTTGTCTTACCGTTCTGCTTTGATTGTATGTGCTGCCTGTTGTTGATGGCTCATATGAACGGCGTGAATTTCCTGAAACGACTGTTCCCGGACGAACCATTTGAGTGCGTGAATCGCTTCTGCCCTGAACCTGACTTCCGGTAGAAGCATTTCTGGTAACTGCATTTACGCTGGTTGCAGGTCTGCGGTCATTTACGATAGTAGCATTTTTTGTGTCCTGAATATTGCTTGATGCATTAATCGTACGACTTCTGTCATGTCCGTTCTCAATCCATGAATTCTGACCTGATGCACTCTTATCCTTAACTGCAGCTTGATTGGCGTTATTTAAACTGTTCAGGTTTGATCCTCTTCCTGAAATATTTAAATTGTTGTTTAATCCTTTCCCGGCAATATTTTCGTTGGTTGGTCTTCTCCGGGCTACATCATAATTGTTGTTGTGGTATCCGCCTCCAGGGTAGAATCCGCCATAATATCCACCTCCGTAACCATAATAAGGATATCCAAATCCAAATCCATAGCCGGGATAACCGTAGTAAGGAAAGCCACCGTATCCTCCAAGTCCAAAGGAGAAACCATAGGAAGGAAATCCCCAGTACCCGCCGTATCCGCCAAACCCACCATATCCGCCATATCCATAATAAAAGTCATCATAAAAGAACGGATCATAATAAGAACTGTAAAACGGATTGTAGAAACGGTTAATCCTGGACGAATAGTCCATATCATCGTCGTAATAGTTGTTAATGACGTACTTTACATCATCGTCATTGTAATAGACCGTCGTATCAGAATTCATCAGATTCGGATTATTCATGTCATCTGCCTGAATGTTCACATTTTGATCCGGTTGAGACATCTCTTGTTTCTGATCCTGAGCCACATGGCTTTTAGCCTGTGTTGAACTTTCCTTTGCAGGAGCTGTACTTTCCACTATTGTGACAGGTGGAACATCTCCTGGGGAAAAATAAATATCATCGTCGTACGTTTTAGCCGTGTAGGTTCCTGTTGCACATGCGCTGACCAAAATTGCGACAACTGCGATCAATGGAAGTTTCGTTTTCATAGTACACCCTCCTTTATAATGAAGATTAAATTTACTTTCTTTGTAGCCTTAAAAGTAGCACGAAAAAAACAAATACCATACCAAAAATTCAAAAATGGCAAAAGAATTGACTTCACGCAGCGAAAATTATTCACAATGGTACAACGATCTGGTTGTCAAGGCTGATTTAGCTGATAACTCTGCAGTAAGAGGATGCATGGTCATCAAACCATATGGATATGCAATCTGGGAAAAGATGCAAGCAGAGCTTGACCGCATGTTTAAGGAGACGGGACATGTGAATGCCTACTTTCCGCTGTTTATTCCAAAATCATTTTTTAGCAAGGAAGCCAGTCATGTGGAAGGTTTTGCCAAAGAGTGTGCCGTAGTTACGCACTACCGCCTGATGAACGATCCGAATGGAAAAGGAATCATTGTGGATCCGGATGCAAAACTGGAAGAAGAGCTCATCGTCAGGCCAACTTCAGAAACAATAATCTGGAGTACCTATAAAACCTGGATTCAATCATACCGCGATTTACCCATTCTCGTTAATCAATGGGCAAATGTTGTGCGTTGGGAGATGCGTACCCGATTGTTTTTGAGAACTACCGAATTCCTTTGGCAGGAAGGTCATACAGCCCATGCAACCAGTCAGGAAGCATTGGAAGAAACCGAACGCATGGTGAATGTGTATGCAACATTTGCAGAAAAATTTATGGCGATGCCGGTAATCATGGGAGCCAAGTCAGCCAACGAACGATTCGCAGGTGCTGTTGAAACTTATACCATCGAAGCCATGATGCAGGATGGAAAGGCTTTGCAGTCGGGAACGTCACACTTTTTGGGCCAGAATTTTGCCAAAGCATTCGATGTTCGTTTTGCAACCAGGGAAGGTACAGAAGAGTTTGTTTGGGCAACTTCGTGGGGAGCTTCTACCCGTTTGATGGGCGCCTTAATTATGGCTCATTCTGATGATAATGGCTTGGTTCTTCCTCCAAAACTGGCACCTTTTCAGGTTGTAATTGTGCCAATTTACAAGCAAACAGAACAATTGATTGCTATTTCAGAAAAAGTTGAAAGTATTGTTTCCAAATTGAAAGCTTTGGGAATATCAGTCAAATTCGATAACAACGACAACAAAAAACCGGGCTGGAAATTTGCTGAATACGAATTGAAAGGCGTTCCGGTTCGTATTGCAATCGGTCCGCGCGATCTGGAAAACGGTACTGTGGAAGTTGCACGCCGCGACACACTTGAAAAACAGGTGGTGCCTATGGATGGAATTGAATTCTACATTCAGCAATTACTGGATGCTATTCAGGAAAATATATACAATAAAGCTTTTGCGTTCAGGAAAGAAATGACCACTCCGGTTGATTCGTACGAAGAGTTTAAAGAAATACTTCAGAACAAAGGCGGCTTTATTTCGGCACATTGGGACGGTACTTCCGAGACTGAACAGAAAATCAAAGACGAAACCAAGGCAACTATCCGTTGTATTCCTTTTGATCAGGTTCCGGAGGAAGGAAAATGCATGTATTCCGGAAAAGCTTCGAAGGGAAGGGTCTTATTTGCACTGTCATACTAAAAGTGAAATTCATATTCAGGAAAAGCAGTCAGATTTGGCTGCTTTTCTTATTTTTATAGAATAATTTAACCGAATCAAATGGAATCAAAAACGAGTAATGCCAGTCAGTTGGAAGGGATGATTTTAAAAACCAACCTGAAACAGGAAGTCTACCGGAAAACCATTAACTCTTTTGCTTTGCTGAAAGAGGTCTTGAAGGAAATTGCGGATGATTACGTTTGCCAATTGAAGGGAAAAGTGGATGAAAATGTGCTTCCTTCATTTCAGGAAAAAGGACTTTTTGAAGCGGAGTTCAAAATAGGAGGTGACATTCTCATCTTCAGTATGCATTCCAATGTTTTTGTCTTTAACCGCGATCATCCGATCTGGAAACTGGATTACATCAAAAACAATCCGAATAATTCATACTGTGGTGTATTCAATATCTACAATTTTCTGGCCGATTCGTTTAAATACAGCCGTTACGAGGATTTGGGTTATCTGATTGCCCGGATTTTTGTAAACTGTGAAAATCATTTTTTTGTGGAAGGCAAACGACAATCCGGTGAGTTGGTTAAAGATTTTGGAAGCGATGAACTGACCAAAGAAAACATGAAGGAAATTATTGAAACAGCCATTCAATATGCCATAGATTTTGATTTGCTGGTTCCTCCATACGATCAGGTAAAGATCGCCACGGTTGAACAAATGCACACAGAAATAAGCCATTCGCGGGTTCAAACCGGTAAACGCTTGGGCTTTAAATTTAATTCAGACGACATTTAACTACTGATATGGAAAACGTAATTGACCGGTTTTTAAAATATGTTCAGATTTATACCACTTCCGATCCTGAAAGTGAAACATTTCCGAGTACAGCACGGCAACTGGGTTTTGCCGACCTTTTAGCCACTGAATTGCGTCGGGTTGGATTGAGCGAGGTTTTCCGTGATGAATTCGGATATGTCATTGCCACATTGCCATCCAATCTGGATCATTCGGTTCCTGTTGTGGGCTTTGTTGCTCACATGGACTCAAGTCCCGACTATTTTGGAGAAAATGTAAAACCACAAATTGTAAAGAATTACCAGGGGCAGGATCTGGTTTTGAATGCCGATCTGGAAATGATTTTAAGTCCGTCTGATTTTCCGGACCTGCTAAAATACATTGGTCAGGATTTGATCACTACCGATGGAAACACCCTGCTTGGCGCTGATGATAAGGCAGGAATTGCTGAAATTATTACTGCAATGGACCATCTGATTCGACATCCGGAAATCAAACATGGTAAAATCAGGATTTGCTTTACACCTGATGAAGAAGTAGGACGCGGAACTGATCATTTTGATGTTGCGAAGTTTGGAGCTAATTTTGCTTTTACCCTCGACGGAAGCGAAATTGGTGAACTGGAATATGAAAATTTCAATGCTGCCAGTGCAAAAATTACGGTGAAGGGCCGGAGTGTTCACCCCGGATCGGCAAAAAATGCGATGATTAATTCGATGCTGGTAGCCACTCAGATTATTCAGGCCTTACCTGCTGATCAACGTCCGGAGCATACCGAAGGTTATGAAGGCTTTTTTCACCTCACTTCTTTTAAAGGCGATGTGTCGCTGACTAAACTCGAATACATCATCCGCGATCACGATTTGGCAAAGTTCGAAGCCAGGAAAAACCTCATGAAAGAGGTTTGTCAACTGATCAATCTTCGATATGGACAGGGAACTGTTTTGCTTGAAATGAACGACCAGTATTTCAACATGAAACTAAAGGTTGAACCGGTGAAATACATCGTTGATTTGGCTGAACAGGCGATGAAAGATGTTGGCGTGACACCAAAAATCAGAGCTATCCGCGGCGGAACAGATGGTGCAAGGCTTTCATGGGATGGCTTGCCTTGCCCCAATATTTTTGCCGGAGGGCATAATTTTCATGGTCCGTATGAATTTGTTCCGGTACAATCGATGCAAAAAGCCGTTGAGGTGATTGTTCGAATTGCGGAACTGGTAGCAAACAGATAGTAAACAGCCTCCCCCCGGCCCCCTCCGTGGGAGGGGGAGAAAAAACGCAACCCGAATCGATAATAAAACAATGAATCAACAAGAAATATTCTCACAGCTTTTTTTAAACCTCCCCTTTTGTGGGAGGTTTGGATGGGGCTGTATGATGCAACATATAATCAATGGTTGAGCAATTTCTGAAATATATTCACAGCGAAAAACTGTTTCATTCCTCACAGCGAATTTTGCTGGCGGTAAGTGGTGGTGCCGACTCTATGCTGATGTTGCATTTGTTCTCCAATGCAGGCTTTTCGGTGGCCGTTGCGCATTGTAATTTCGGTTTGCGGGGTAGTGAATCGGATGGTGATGAGCAGTTCGTTGCGGAATATTGCGACAAGCACAACCTGGCCTTTTACGTGAAGCATTTTAAAACTCAGGATTTTGCTCTGGAGAAAGATATTTCAATTGAAATGGCTGCCCGCGACCTTCGGTATGCCTGGTTTGACGGATTGCTTTCGAAACACAATCTGGAGCTTCTTGCCACAGCCCACCATCAGGACGATGTGATCGAAACTTTCCTGATCAACCTTTCCCGAGGTAGCGGAATAAAAGGGTTGAGCGGCATTCAACCCAAATCGGGTAAAATAATCAGACCCATGCTTTTTACCAACCGGACCGAAATTCTGGATTATTGCCTGAGGTTAAAAATTGATTTCCGGACGGATTCAAGTAACATCGATACGGTTTACAAGCGAAACCTGATTCGTCAGCAGATATTGCCTTTGCTCGAACAGGTTAACCCTGCTTTCCGGAGAAATGCGCTGAAAACCATCGGGAATCTTCACGAAACGGGGCAGCTTTTTCAGCAACGGATGAGCGAAATCAAAACGTGGGTTTTTTCAGAAGATGACCAGGGCGCCATGATTCACATCGACAAGTTGCTTACCTTGTATCCACTTCGAACCATTTTGTTTGAACTGGTTCGGGAATTTGGGTTTCAGGCTGAACAAGTAGATGATATCATCGATTCGCTGACGAAAGAATCGGGTCGTCAGTTTTTTTCGGACGAATACAGGTTGGTGAAAGACCGCGAGTATTTGCTCATTTCGCCTTTTGGGTCGAAACAGGATCAGGTTTTTTACATCGAAGAAGATTGTCGCCAAATCAATTA
>JBAWZG010000136.1:0-11708 GCA_037143155.1 Bacteroidia bacterium | reverse complement strand
ACCTTATCCGGAAAAGAAATCAATCCTTCGCTGACATCCATCCCCGTTTCTTCTGGATGGAACCGTATCGGCTACATTCTCAAAGGCAACGCTGCCCTTGGTGGAGCATTTGAACCGACAAGTCTGCCTACCGGAGATATCCTTTTGAAAAGTAAAGAAGCATCGGCCATATATTATCCGGCATCGGGTTGGATTGGAGATTTGGATTCACTCCGGGTACTGAACGGATACATGCTGAAAACGGTTGCCAGCAGCGATTTAAAATACAAAGCAAGCAGTGCAAGACTCAAGTCAGCGAGAAATAATCTTTTCACGGTAAAAGGATTACATGAATTGTATCAGATTAACCCGCCAACCTTTGAATATTCTGCAAACCTGATAGGAGAGCTGGTCAATCAGTCTGGCGAAAATATAATCCACAGAGGAGATCTTTTGATCGCCTTTTCAGGAAACGAACCCCGGGGAGTATCAGAAGCACTTTTTGTTCAGGATTTAAACCGGTATGTTTTCCTGATTACCATGTTTTCGAACTCCAACCTTGAGAAGCTAAATTTTAAAATAAAATTGGCATCGGATAATCTGGAAAAACCTATAAACGAAAAGGTAGTCTTCAGTATCAATGAAGTTTACGGGCAAGCTATGAACCCATATTTGCTTCATTTTCAGAATTCTACCGAAGTTCAGAATGCTGAAATTGACGGCTCGATATATATTTTCCCAAATCCGGTAAACGAAGAACTTCAAATCAGATCGGACGATAAAATTCTTTCTGTTACCCTATCCGGATTATCAGGCAACTGCATTCAAATTCTGAACAATGTTTCAGAATACAGTTTACTGATTGATACCCGGAACCTGGTTTCAGGAGTGTATATCCTGAAAATTGAAACATCCAGAGGCACATTGATCAGGAAACTGATTAAATCAACAAGCTGATGAAGACTCATAATCAAACATACAACTTTCATGGAAGAAGTATCAAAAATCCATTTAGCTGTTGGAAAAATGAAAAACAAATGAGTAAAACTTCCGATTATGAAAAAATATATTCCTAAAAATAGTCAGTTACCTTTCCCCGGAATTCAGGACGAATTCAGGAAGGACAAATGGAGCCTGAAAAGTTTCAGAATAAAAATCTTTCAAGCACTGGCACTTGCGATGCTTATTTGGTTGCCAGTTGTTACCAATGCAACGCTCACACTTCCGGCTATACCGAGCAATGGCAGCCTTGCCAAACGGTTTGAGCTGAGCACCGAACTGGTTTTCAGGGTGAAGGCAGGCGAAACTTATTTGCCCAGCGGAGCCTTGATTGCCTATATAAACGGCGAAATCCGTGGTGCACAAACTGCTTCGGTGAATTTCCCGGCGACCGGAATCAACGTGTATAAAATTCTGGTTTTTAATGACAAAGCAATTGATGATTCCATTCGGTTTAAATATTATGACATATTCACTGATAAAATATATGACATTAAGGAGATAATTGCATTTGTTCCAAATCAGGTTCCTGATTATGCCAATCCTGCAATTCTAAGTGCTTTTTGTAAGCCTATTACCAATGTTTCCGGATTGATTCCTGAAAATGGAAAAGATAACCAGAACTCCACACTTGACTTGTTCTGGCAGCCTTCGGTCAATACATCTTACTACAGCCTCTTTTTGTGGGAAGATGGCACAAGCGTTCCAACAACACCATACTATTCAAATGTTTACAACACATCGGTTCGGGTATACAACCTGAAATACGGCCAGTTATACCGCTGGAAAATCAAATCAGTGAACGATTGTTCGTCGATTGAAAGCGCCGTGCAAACATTTAAAGTCAGGCAACTTCCCGATTTGACTGTTACCAGTGTGACAGCACCTGCAAACATTGAATCGGGCAGTAATTTTACCGTCAATTTTAAAATTAAGAACAATGGTGGTGGAAATACTGCGGGAGCTGCCTGGTCCGATGCCATTTACGCCTCGATCGACCAAACCCTGGGTAACGACGATAAATTGCTGACCACGGTTTTAAACCTCAAACAACTTGAACCCGATAGTTCTTACTCGCAATCGGTTACAGTTTCACTTCCGATTGACTTCACCGGGAATTATTATTTTCTTGTCAAAACCGACATTTACAATGCGGTTGCTGAACTTGCGGAAGATAACAATGTTGGTAAAACCGCTGCTTCAACTCAGGTTGTACTAAAATCACTTCCCGATATCCGGGTGAAAGACATCGTATCCGATAAAGCAAGCATCAATCCGGGTGATTCGGTAACTATCAGCTGGAAAGTTGAAAACATTGGTGGAGTAACTGCAAGCGGAGGATGGTCTGAAAGGATAACTTTCGTTCCGGTTACGGGATTAAAATTGGCAATTGATCCAAATGTTGATTATTTATCGCCTTTGCTTTCCGGAGCTTCAATAAACCGGAGCCGTAAAGTCAAACTGCCCGATGTTCCCCGATTCTCCGGCGATGCAAACATTCAGGTGGAATTGATTACATATCCTGAACTTCAGGAATATGCAGCCAGCAAAGCTAATAACATTGGTTTATCAGCTGATAAAGTAACGGTCGCCAACAGTTTGTTCTTATCCGTTCAAAGCAGTTCGGTGATGGAAAATGTTCCGCTGCCTGTGCGCTGTATTGTTACCCGCAGCGGCGATTACACGACTGATCTGGTAGTTTCCCTGTCGGCTTCATTAGCGGGTCAGCTTACCATCCCGGCGACGGTTACCATTCCCGCTAATCAATCAGGCTTCGCGTTTAACGTCACCCCAATCAATAATTCGGTGCTCGATGGGAACCGAAATGTTGACATCACAGCAAGTGCGGCAACATACACAGATGCTGTTGACTCGATCACCATTATAGATGATGAAATCCCAACACTAACAGCTCAACTGAGCAAAAATACGGCTACAGAAGGTGAAACAATTACCCTGACGGTTTCCAGGGATTTAGTTACTGCACAAGCATTGACTGTCAGTCTGGCAACGAATAAAGCTTCACAGTGGACTTTCCCGGTATCGGTAGTAATTCCAGCAAATACTGCTTCTGCGCAGGCTCTGGTCAATATTACCGACGACAATATTCCCGAATTAACGGCAACTGCTACCATTTATGCCAGTTCTGCCGGTGTCACCACCGGTCAGGTCACTGCGACGATTATCGATAATGATGTTCCGCAGGTCAGCCTTGAAATTTTGTCGGATACAGTTTCTGAGTCAGCCGGTATTTATGCCACCTGGGGGAAAATTAAACGGGTAAAAGGCGATGGAAACATTACCGTTAATTTATCTGCCAGTCTGCCCAATGCACTTATCTTTCCAGCAAGCCTTACCCTGCCAAAAGGAGTCCAGGAGCAACAATTCAACATCGGGGTAGTCGATAATGGCGATGTGGATGGATACCGGAAAGTAATTCTATCCGGCTCGGTATTTATTTCGTCGTGCAATTGCGGAACAACTCCTGAAAACGGCGGTGTCGTAACTGCCAACCTGGTAATTGCCGATAATGACGGGCCGTCATTATCAATCTCAGTTGATCCGGTTTCGTTACCTGAAGGAAAACTGAATGCCGGCACAATGACCATTTCGCGCAATACGCCTGTAACCGGGGATTTGGCCGTTACCATTTCGCACAACGACCCGACCGAAGTCAGTATTCAAACTTCGGCAACCATTTTGGCCGGACAAAAATCGGTTCAGGTTCCGATCAATACCATCAATGATAATATTGAAGATGGCACCCAGATGGTTTCACTTCAGGCTGCTGCACCTGCTTTTACATCCGGATTTGGATATGTTTTTGTGACCGACCTGAACAAACCAGACCTGCAAATCACCGATATTGCGCTGAATATACCAACGGTTGCAACCAACGATGTGATTGAAATTTCGGGTTCGGCATACAACAGCGGCTTTTCCACAGCGCCTTCCGGAGTAAAAATAAATTTCTATTGTTCAAAGGACAAAACCATTGATGACAGCGATATTCTGTTGGGAGACTTCACTTTTCCATCGCCAATTGCACAGGGTATGTCTGCTAATTTCATGAAAACTGTGGACGTTCCGGATCAAACCGGGAATTACTTTATTCTGGCAAAAATTAATCCTGCGGAAACAATCACAGAGCTGGAATATTTTAACAATGTTTCGGATGCCATTGCCTTAACCATTACTCCGGAATACAATGCCACTGCAATTGCCGATAATGAGCTTTACCAGCCAAACACCACAATTTCAATTCATGGCTCGGCTGTCAATAACAAAAGCGAGAAAGTGCCCAATGCAGCTGTGGATGTCTACATATTAAACAACGGCACCCGGCGCGAATTAAAAGCAACCACAAACGGCAGTGGCGATTATACTGTGGATTTCGTACCGATCCCCAACGAATCGGGTCATTATTCGATCGGCGCATGTTTCCCTAAACAAAACCTGAGCACAGAGCAGGACAAATTCGACATTCCCGGATTAATCAGGGTATCTACTTCAAACATCATTTGGGAGATGAAGCAGGGGCAGACTTTGGTTGGGAAAATAGCGATTAAAAATACCAGTGAAGCTCTCTTAAATAAACTCGTTATCACTGCAGATAAATTGCCTTTGGGTTGTGAACTTAAATTTGATACTATCACTGTTCTTTCAGGAAGCCAAACCAAAGAATTTACTTATAACCTCAAAGCACTTGAAATAACCAGCGGTCAGAATTACGAGAAAATAAATTTCCAGGTCAAATCAAGCGAAGGAATTACAACCGATTTCCCGGCATTTTACTATTGCCAGGCACTTCAGGCACAGTTGAAAGCCGATCCGGTAAGCATCAACACCACGATGACCAAGGGTAAATCGAGGCTCTATGAACTGTCTGTTTACAATAACGGCGCAGGAGCATCGGGTGCTGTAACCATCAGTTTGCCGAATGTAAGCTGGATGACTTTGGTGAGCCCTGCAACCCTTACCAATATTGCCCCGCAGGATACTGCCAAAGTAGTTATTCAGCTTGAACCCAATGCAGATACTCCGCTCAATACGCCAATTTCCGGAAGCATTGCTGTAAATTGTGTAAATGGCAACGGGGCTTCGGTTCCGTATCAAATCGAAACTGTCTCCGAAGAAACCGGCGGACTGAAGGTTGATGTAATTGATGAATACACCTATTTTACCGATGCAAAACCTCATGTAAAAAATGCTCATGTGGTTGTGCGCCATCCGTTCTCCGGAAAGATAATGGCTGATGGATTTACCGGTGATGACGGCATATTCTCGGTAGATAAACTTCCGGAAGGTTCGTACAAAATGAATGTAGAAGCCGATAAACATGAAGGTTTCCAGACTACCTTAAAGATTGATCCCGGGCGCGTGAACGAACAAAGCGTCTTCCTGAGTTTCCAGGCTATAACATACACCTGGGAAGTGGTTCCAACAGAAATTCAGGATAAGTATGAAGTTCAGCTCATCATGAAGTTTGAGACCAATGTTCCGGCTCCGGTAGTTATCATGGAAATGCCGACCGTAATGCCTCAGCTTTTCAACGATGAGACCTTTCCGTTTATGATTACCCTGACCAACAAAGGATTAATTACTGCTCAAGATGTGCAACTTAATTTGCCTCAAAACGATCCGGAATATGAGTTTGTGACCAATTTCACCAAAATGAATCTTCTGGCACAACAAGCCATTCAGGTTCCGGTAGTTATGAAACTTAGATCTTCGACCAAATCGGCTTTAATTAACCAAACTGCTGAATCAACTGCATCAACGGGACCTTGCACCGATTTTTGCTTTACTGTTTACGGATTTGAATGTGGCAAAGACAAACAATGGCATCAGACTAACCATGGGATTACCTTCTCCGGAAGAGTCTGTCTTGGAACTGGCGGTATTGGCAATTGGGGTGGAAGTTGGGGTCCTGGTTATAACGGAGATGCTTCCAGAGTTGGACCAGGTTGGGTACACTATGATCCAAACAACAACACGCCTGGTATTGACGCACCTACGGTTGGCTGCTCCAATTGTGCAATTGATCTGGCACTTGCCCTTGGAGGATGTCTTCCAGTAGCCGGACCTGCATTCAATACTGTTGGATGCATGAAAACACTGGCTGGTTTTTCCGAGATGAATATAGAGTTTGGTTTTGATGTACTTGTATGCGTCCTTGGATATGTACCGGTTATAGGTTGCCCGGTTGGCCTTATCGGCGCTGCCAAATCATGTTTTAAAGAGCTTTTTCTGAAAAATGCATTCATGACTGACGGCATACTTGTTAAGGAGACGATACCCCCTATCATGAAACAAGCCTTGCTTGATATGACGTATTTTGTTGATATGCATGATGCCTTGGTCGGGTGGATGAACGAATTTACCGGTGGTATGGATTGGAAATCGAAACAAAGTTTTATGGACTTTCTCACTCAATTAAAAACTATTTCTGAAAACAATCAGCCGATTAGTCCAGAGCAGTCAATACTGATCAAGGAAAAGATGCAAGGAAGTGATATTACCAGTGACGAAATTGATGCTTTTATTTCACGATGGAACAATACGATGGCTGCCTATAAATTAGGTATTTATTCTCCAACTATTGATCATCCGGGAATAATAGATAATACACTAATTGAGGGATATATTGCCAAACAAGATTCATCGCTCGCTTATGCTGCTTCAAAGGGATTTACTTCTGTTGGTGAATTGTACAATGCAGCCCTCAAGACGATGAAGCAACAGGTTGAAGACTCACGCAGTTCGGTCTGTGCTTCGGTTACAATCAACATTACGCAAAAAGTGGTGATGACCCGTGAAGCTTTTGAAGGTACTTTGACCATTTATAATGGCAACAAAACGACGGCCATGAAGGAGATCAAATTAAACCTTGAAATAAAAGATGAAAACGGGGTATTGAGCAACGATCTTTTCCAGATTGATACCAAAGCACTTAGTATTCTGACAGGAATTGACGGAACCGGAACACTTGGTCCTGATCAAAAAGGGAGTGCCACTGTTTTGTTTATTCCTGAAAAAGGTGCTGCACCAGAAGTTCCAAAGAGTTATTCGTTCGGAGGTTCATTCTCGTACCTCGATCCGTTTACGGGCGTAACGGTAACGAAACCTTTGTTCCCGGTAACGCTTGATGTCAACCCAAGTCCTGATTTATGGCTGCATTACTTCATGCAACGTGATATTCTGGGCGACGATGCTTTAACCCCTGACAAGGTCGAACCTATTGTTCCAGCAGAATTTGATGTGATGGTTCAGAATAATGGGTTTGGAACCGCTAAAAATGTTCGCATCGAAAGTGCCCAACCTAAGATTGTAGAAAATGAAAAAGGACTGGCCATCAATTTTGCATTAATCGGTTCAAACCTGAACGGACAGCCACGTCAATTGGGCTTGACCAACATCGATTTTGGAAACATAGCACCTAAAAAATCAACCATCGGGCAATGGTGGTTTACCAGCGATCTGCTCGGCCATTTTGTTTCGTATGAAACCAAACTCACCCATCTCGATAGCCGTGGAAATCCGAATCTCAGCCTGATCAGCGGAGTAAGCTTGCACGAACTGATCAAAGGTGTCAGGGTTTATTCCGGAGTCGAAGATGGAATCAATGACTTTTTGGTCAATGAAGTTCAGGATGCACTGGAGTTTCCTGACATTATATACCTCTCGAATGGCGGAACACTTGACGTTTATCCCGCAGTTTCGCAAAGCACTTCCGGATCAATCGGATCCGGAAATCATGAGATTGAACTGCTGGTAACTCCAAAACAAATTGGATGGAACTACATCAAATTCAGCGATCCGGGCGGCGGATTATATAAAATTGTCAGCGTAACCCGTGAAGATGATGGTCAGGTCATTCCACTCGATAATGTATGGCAAACATTTGTCACTCTCCCCGATGGGAAAGAACCTGTGTACGAAAATATGATGCATTTCCTCGATGTATTCGCTGCAAACACGACTCAGAAATACATCATCCGGTTTACTCCAAAAGACCTGAATTATCCGGAAATAGCGAGGTTTGAAAATGTGCCAACTTCTGCAGTGACCCAACCGGTTACTTCTTTGAACGTGGTTTTCCAGCATCCGATCGATCCGGCAACTTTCAATTACGAAGACATGGTTTTACGGATTCAGGGCGGTGCTAATGTCATGGATAATACGGTAACTGTTAGCCAACTTGATCCAACAACGTACAAAGTGGATCTGACAAGCAAGTCAGTAGGAAATGGATATTATGTTTTAACTGTTCAGACCGACCAGATCAGCAATCTGACTGGTACAAAAGGACTGGCAGGGAAACAGGCTACCTGGACCCAGTTCATTGACATTCCGGCTGTAAGTGAATTTATCGGTCTGCCTGACAATAAAGTTGGTGCACCTTTCGATAATATGCTGCTTCGGTTCAATCTTCCGATCGATCTATCGACTTTGTTGCCTGCAAGGTTTGCATGGACCAGGGACGGAAATCCTGTTTCAGGAACAGTTGTAGTTACTCCGATGGACAACGAAGGTCTTTTGTTCCAGCTTTCCGGATTGCAGGCATTTCTGTCGCAGGATGGAAAATATAAGCTCACTGTTGATTTGCCAAATATCAAATCGCTCAACGGAGTCAATGGAATGTTGCCTCAGAGTGTTGAATGGAAAATAGATCAGACAGCGCCGCTGATAAGCAAGATTATTCCTTCGACTGACGGCGGTTACGATTCGCAGCATCGAACAGCCTTCACCGTTCAGTTTAACGAGCCGGTGAAAGGATTCGGAACCGGTAACCTTGAATTATGGAAAGACGGACAAAAACAACCGATCTCGCAACTCGACTTCAAAGCAAAGAGTGATTCGGAATACGTGTTCACCCAGTTCAGGATGCTAACCTATTATGAAGGAAGCTACCAGTTGAAAGTTAAAATGAAGGACATCAACGATTTGGCCGGCAACTCACGCACCGACACGGTTAAGTACGATTGGATTGTGTACCGGAAAATTCCTAAGGCTATATCCGATTTGCACATCACTCCGGATTTGGGATTCTCGGATACCGATAATATCACGGCAGCAAAAAGTCTGATGGCAACCATGGTAGTGAACGAACCCAATACGAGAATCCAAATCTATCAGACCGACAATGTGAATCCAATACTTTTGGCCGATTCGCAGAATGTAAAAGTAGGTCCGTTAACCTTGCCGGTTAACTTCAGCTACGGTGGAAACCTGACTTTGCAGGCGTATTGTATTGATATTTACACCAATCAGTCTGTAACAGAGATTCCTGTATTTATTGATGAAGCTGCCCTGGTTGCAACCTGGAACAATGCACCTCAGACTGCACTCTCTTCGCAACCCGCTACCCTGCAACTGGAGTTCTCCGCCAAGTTACTTGACGATACCAAACTGAAAGAAAACCTGTTATTTGCACGCGACGGCCAATCACTTGGAACTGAGAAACTGTCCGTTTCTAAATCAACCGATAAACTCTATCTGGTTTCTGGCATGGATCAGGTTGGCAATGCAACAGGAACATACAGCTTAAGCCTTGATGTGAGTAAATTTAAAAAGTACATCAGTGGAAAAGAGGGAGTTTCTGCATCCATGGTTCAGTGGAGTATTATCAGTTCCAACAAAGCGCCAATTGCTTATGCAGGTGCAAACCAAACAGTCAATGAAAACACTTTGGTAATTCTTGATGGCTCAGGATCAATTGATCCTGACAATGATGCGCTAACATATTTATGGACTCCGCCTTCAGGAATAATTCTGAGTTCGGCAACAATTTCAAAGCCGACATTTACTGCTCCTGAAGTTGTTACGGACCAGACTTACACTTTTGATCTGATCGTTAATGACGGAAAAGTGAATTCTGCTGTCTCGCAGGTAGAAGTTACCGTTAAAAATGTAAGCCCAACAAAGATACAAACTATTAGCCTGAATGTCGGATGGAACATCATCTCAGCGAATGTTACTCCTCCAAATCTGAATATGATGGACATTTTTCAATCTCTGATCGATAATGGAAAATTGAAAAAAGTGATGGACGAAGCGGGCAAAACGCTGGAAGACTTGCAATTCTTTGGCGGTTGGAACAACGACATCGGTTCATGGAACCTTGACCGTGGATATAAGGTAAATGTATCCGAAACAACTACAATTAGCCTGGAAGGACCTCCGCTTCCATTGCCAAAAGAGATCAACCTGTATACCGGTTGGAACATCATTGGATATCCATCTGATCAAACGATTGATGCCATGCTTATTTTCCAACCGCTAATTGATGCCGGAAAACTCAAAAAAGTGATGAACGAAACTGGTTCATCCATTGAAGATTACGGTTCTTATGGTGGATGGACCAATGATATCGGGAACTTAACTCCGAACAAAGGTTATAAGGTGAATATGGTCTCCGACGGAAAAATAACGATTCCTTCCAGTGGAACCAAGATTGCAGTTATTCCTCCTGAGTATTTGGCTTCGGCACATTTTGGTAAAGTGTTTGCCGGAAACGGAACCGATCACATGAACATTAACCTTGTCGATCTGGTAAAAGGTGGCTTCAAAGCCGGTGACGAAATCGGGATATTCGATGGGAACCTTTGTGTCGGGTCAGTTCAAATCGGAATACAACAACTAAGTGCCAATTATATCAGCATTCCAGCTTCAGGAAACGACAGAATGAATCCTGCACCCAATGGCTTCACTCCACAAGATCCAATAAAGCTGAGGTTATTCCGGAATAATCAGGAGTATCTGCTTCAGCCGGAATTGGTGAATAACTCCAAAAGTATATTTGCAAAAGGAGAATCCATGTTTGCCCGGGTCAATACTGAATTGGCTACCGTGCTTATTGACCCAACCGAACCCGTTTCAGTGAAATGTTATCCTAATCCATTTACCGACCAGATAACCATTGAAATTGTGAATTCTGAATTCCAAAAACTTGATGTGAAGATCTTCGATATTAATGGTCAGATCATTCGGCTGCTTTACAGCGGAAATAGTAATGAAAAGACAGTACTGCTTTGGGATGGTAAAAATGATCAGGGTGTCAAAACTGCACCCGGGAGTTACCTCCTGAAAGCAAATAATACGGTCGAAAAAATAGTACTGAGTCACTAAAACTATTCATCTTATACAGGAAATATTATAAATCTTAATAATCCATACCATGAAAAGGTTCACATATTTAATAGTGATTCTCCTGCTGTCGGCAACTGGTTTTGCTCAGGAACATTTCGTAGTTGCATTTACCGGATATGGCCAGGATCACATGAATATCAAGGTTGTTACTGCAACTGTTCAGGGAATGGCACTTGAGGCCGGAGATGAAATTGCAGTTTTCGACGGCATCGTCTGTTGCAGCAAAATAGTTTTAACCAAACCGATTGTAGTTTCCGACAAAAGTACTTTTGCTGCACTTGCTGCTTCCAGAAAAGATAACGGACTGGAAAACGGATATACTGTTGGGAATGCCATCTCCTACAAATTCTGGGATAAAAGCATGAGTAAAGAAATCGATGGGATAACTGCTGAATATCAAAATCCCGCAACAGGCCAGCCAACGGCTGCTCCCACTTTTACAGTAAATGGATCAGCATTTGTAAAATTATCGGTTTCAGTTCCTGTCAATCAAGCTCCTGTAGCCAATGCCGGTCCTGACCAGTCAGTGAACGAAGGAGCAATCGTATCGCTGGACGGTTCAGCTTCTTCCGATCCCG
>JBAWZG010000135.1:0-11762 GCA_037143155.1 Bacteroidia bacterium | reverse complement strand
TAACTCATAACTCAGTTAAATCCATTTCAGAAACTGAAAGTCCTGACGATGTGGCAACTCCGGATGTTTCGGATACATGCGAATGGCATAGCCAAAAGCTCCGGCATCCATCAGGTGAAGGTTCAGTTTATAAGTAATTACTGATCCTTCTATACTTTCGATAGCAAACTGAAGGCGCTCAATCAAAGTTGGCATATTATTCTTGCCATTCCCGGTAATTAACATCTCAACGCCAACATCCTCAGGCTTCAACCCTTTGATATCTGCCACTAACAGTGCAGGATATTCTTCACCAATCTTCAGAACATTGGTAATTCCATCGGTAATCTGAACATTTTTAACTTCAATCTGATCCCAAACTGCCGATACGCCAAGTTTCCACGCTGCAATTTCTTTGGCTAACTGATAATCCGAAGCGACCAGGCGGGCACTCCGTTCAGTCTGTGGCTTGTAGAATTTATCATGATAGTCGCGGATCATGCGGGCAGTAGTGAAATTAGGGGCAACCTGGGCAAAGGTGTTTTTAATGTATGAAACCCATTTTTCAGGAATTCCATTGATATTTCGGTCATAGAATGCCGGCAGAATTTCTTCTTCGAAAATATTGTAAATGGTTTCGGCATCCAGTTCATCCTGAAGGTCGTTCACATCGTATGCATTTTCCTGAGAAAGTGCCCATCCTGCATCTTTTTTGTAGCCTTCAACCCACCAGCCGTCGAGTACCGAAAAGTGGATCGTTCCGTTCATTACACCTTTTTCGCCACTTGTACCCGATGCTTCCAAAGGACGGGTTGGCGTGTTCATCCAAATGTCGACACCCTGCAACATCATTTTAGCAAGGTTCATGTCGTAATTCTGAACGAAAAGTATCTTTCCGGCAAATTCCGGACGTTTGGAAATTTCAACAATGTATTTGATCAGGTCCTGACCAGCTTTATCGGCTGGATGAGCTTTTCCGGCAAAAATAAACTGAACCGGACGTGCAGGGTCATTCACCAGTTTTGACAAGCGGTCGAGATTCCGGAACAACAGATGAGCCCTTTTATAGGTGGCAAACCGCCTTGCAAAACCAATGGTTAGCGCATACGGATTTAACTTGCCCAGAACTTCCGAAATTAGTTTCGGATTTTCATTGCGCTTGATCCAGTTGTTTGTAAACCGCTGTTTGATGAATCCAATCGTTTTTAAGCGAAGTGTTTGTTTCAAATTCCATATTTCTTCATCCGGAATCTGATAGATTCTTTCCCATGCGTCAAAGTCAAGCTGTTCTTCCGGAAATCCTTTGCCAAAATATTTGCGGTGAATTTCTTTCCACTCCTTGGCAGCCCAGGTAGAATAATGTACCCCGTTAGTCACATATCCAACTTCAAGTTCTTCCGGAAGGAAACCTTTGTAAAGCGGACTTAAAACATCTTTCGAAACTTCGCCATGAAGCATACTTACGCCGTTAATTCCCTGCGATAGGTTGCAGGCCAGATAGCTCATGTTAAAATGATCCTCATAGATTTCGGCTTTGCCCAGGTTACAGAATTCATCCCAGCTGATTCCAATCCGCGATGGATATTTTTCCATGTAACGTTTAAACATATCCTGATGAAAGGAGTCGTGACCGGCAGGTACTGGAGTATGGGTTGTAAACAAAGTTGAAACACGTACAACTTCTTTGGCTTCAGCATAAAGTAATCCCTTTTCGGCAACCAGATCCGACATACGTTCCATTCCGATCATGGCAGCATGGCCTTCGTTGCAGTGGTAAATATCGGTGGCATAACCAAGTTTCTTCAGCGTTCGGATACCTCCAAGACCCAGCAGAATTTCTTGTTTTAAGCGGTTTTCGTTATCTCCGCCATACAAATGGTGAGTTACAAAACGGTCTTCATCCGAATTTGCTTCAAAATCGGTATCGAGTAAAAAGAGTTTGATTGAACCAATATTGACCTGCCATACACGGGCAGTAACCATGCGGCCCGGATATTCAACCTGGATAAAAATCCAGTCTCCGTTCTGGTCGTATGCCGGCTGTACCGGAATTTTCGAAAACTGTTGAGCATCATAGTTCGAAAGTTGTTCGCCGTTAATTGAAATGTTCTGGCGGAAATAACCATAACGGTACAACAAACCGACCGCAACCAGATCAACTTTCGAATCGCTGGCTTCTTTCAGGTAATCGCCTGCCAGAATTCCAAGACCTCCTGAGAATATTTTCAGACTGTCATGCAATCCGTATTCCATGCTGAAATAGGCGATCGACGGTCCGTGTAAATCTTTCCGTGCTTCAAGATATTTGTTCAGAGCTGACGAAACATGATTCATTTTCAGGATAAACTCGTCATCGTTTTCGAGTTCCAAAAAACGCTGGTAATTTACCTTTTCGAGCAAAAGGATCGGATTATGCTCACATTCCTCCCAGGTTTCGGCATCTATGCTTTGAAACAGATCCCGGGCTTCAGTATTCCATACCCACCACAAATTTCGGCTTAACTCTTTTAACGGAGCAAGTTTCTCCGGGATATTTGATTCGACAAATAATTTTTTCCAAACTGGCTGTTCCACAATTGAGTATTTTAATAAATCTAATGAGTAAACATTCTTCTTCTTTTTCTATCGCATTCGCTGTCAAATCTTCTGAGAAAAAGAAAGGTGCAAAAGAAGCTAAAAAAACACGCATTCTGAAATACTTATTGTAAAAACGACGTTAAATCTTCAATAAATCTTTGACACGATTTTGGATTTTTCAAATGCACACGGAGATATTTACCCTGAAAAACTACGGTAAATATCAAGTATTTGTAGCGCAGTATTTCGCCAAACCAGTTTTGAAACTTCCTTTTTCCCTGCCTTACTGAGTTTGTTTCCTACGCCAGAATCATCTAATAATGTAATGATTGCTTCAGCCATTGATTGACTATCCCAATAATCGACTTTAATTGCATTTTTCAGTATTTCTGAAACGCCTGATTGTTTGGAAATCACTACCGGAAGCCCGGCCTGCATTGCTTCGAGTGCCACTATTCCAAATGGCTCAGACACTGAAGGCATTACAAAAACATTGCTCGCATGAAAGAGTTCGGTCACCTGAATAGCTTCCAGGAAGCCCGGGAATTCAAAATGATCGGATATATTCAGCTCGGCAACCAGCCGGATCATTGCTTCCCGCAAATCGCCTTTCCCGGCCATTACAAAACGAATATCTCTCCTTTTCTGAAGCACCAATCTTGCTGCTTCAATAAAATATTCAGGACCTTTTTGCATGGTAATCCGTCCCAGAAAACTTACTGTTTTTATCCTGAATTCTTCCTGAAATCTTACCTTTCCATCCAATTCGGATGGCTCCACCGCATTATAAACTGTAATTACCTTTTCAGGCCGGATGTAATAATTATCGATGATTTTGTTACGGGTCAAATCACTGACTGCAAAAACCTGATCTGCTGCCTGCAAACCTTCCCGTTCGATGGTGCAAACCGCCGGATTTACATTCGATCCGCTGCGGTCAAATTCGGTGGAATGAATGTGAACAACCAATGGCTTTCCTGAACTGTTCCGGACAGCAATTCCTGCCGGAAAGGTCATCCAGTCGTGAACGTGAATCACATCAAATTCAATCTCACGGGCAAGTGTCTCTGCAACAATGGCATAATATTGTATTTCCTGAAAAAGGTTACGGCCGTAATCACCACTAAAGATGATTTTACCTTCCTCTGTTGTTTCGACCAGCCGCTTTTCAATCGAAATATCATTCGATTTCAATTCATAAAACTCGTTGCTGCCCAAATAAGGAATCAATTCACTCCGGAGTTCGTAGTATTCCATTTTCGAATCCGAATCAGAAAATTGAATTTGTTTCCTGATTACCTGAACCTGATCAGCTCCCAGCAAAGTTACATGGGATTGATATTCATCTCCCCAGATTTTGGGTACCACAAATATCACTTCAACTTCCTTTAATCCAGCCAAGCCTTTCGTCATTCCATAACAGGCCGTGCCCAATCCTCCTGAAATATGCGGCGGAAATTCCCATCCAAACATGAGTACTTTCATAGATTCCAAAGGTAGAACTTAAAACTATATTTTACCATTTACCTACCTCCAGAATTGATTTTCAATCCGATGAGCCTTTACCTTTAATGCTTACCTAAAACCAATCTAAATAAGGCAAAATTGGAATATTAACCTCTGCGGTTCGATTATTTTTCTGAAATTTGCGGCGAACCACTTAATGATATAAAAATGAAGCTAAGAGAGATCGCTGCTGTTTTAAACGCCACTATATCATGCGGCACTGAAAAACTGGACGAAGAAGTGGAGATGGGTTACAGTTCCGACCTGATGAGTGATGTTTTGACGCTTGATACCGACAATCTGGTTTTGATTACCGGATTGGTCAACCTTCAGGCCATTCGGACGGCTGAAATGGCCGATATCCGTGCCATTGTTTTTGTCCGGAATAAAAAGGTGAATCAGTCAATGGTTAAGCTGGCCTGTGAAAACGGAATGTGCCTTCTGGAATCTCCTTATTCTTTGTTTAAATCAAGCGGATTGCTCTTTCAGGCCGGGTTAAAACCGATTTATTAACATTGAAAATAAACTGTATCCAAGGTTTATGTCGAATATGAATTTAGAAAAAAGAAAAATGCTTGAATCTGGTTTTATGCTTCTCCGTTTGGTGAGATTGGGGGAGGTATTATGAAGCTCACTTTCACGATAAAAGGTGGTGATTTTACTCATGCGGGACATCCGTCAAGTGAAGTAAAGAAGGTGTTGAAACAATTGAATATCGACAACAAAATCATTAAAAATGTGGTAATTGCCTTGTATGAAGCTGAAGTCAACGTAGTGGCACATGCTTATAGTGGAACTGTGAATGTTGAAATTGACGAAAATAAAATAACCATTCTCGTTACGGATGAAGGTCCGGGTATTGCAGATATCGACCTGGCGATGAAGCCCGGATATTCAACGGCCAGTAAAAGTGTGCAGGAAATGGGATTTGGCGCCGGAATGGGCTTGCCAAACATCAAAAAAAATACCGATGAAATGTGGATTCAATCTGAAGTTGGAAAAGGAACCAGTGTAAAAATGCTTAACTATTTTGCATGATCGAACCGACACAATACCATGCGCTTAAAGTAGATGCAATCAAATGTATCGGCTGTACGCATTGCATGAAATCATGTCCGACAGAAGCTATCCGGGTAATCAAAGGCCTGGCGGTTATCGATCATGACAGTTGTGTTGACTGTGGCCAGTGTCACCGGGTTTGTCCGACCAACGCTTTTTATGTGGAACAGGACGATCTGGCAAAAATCAGGGAATTCAAATACCGGGTCATCCTGTTTCCATCCATTATGATTGGCCAGTTTCCTGAAAGGTACAATGAAAACCAAATCTATGAGGGACTTATAAAAATCGGATTTACCCACGTTTATGAGGTAGAACAACCTTTGCAACTTTTAATTGATTCGGTAAAGGAATACTGTGCAAATCCAATCAATACCAAGCCGGCAATTTCTGCATATTGCCCGGCAATTATCCGGCTGATTCAAAGCAGGTATCCCTCACTGACCGAAAATATTATACTCCGAAAAGCACCTTACGATTTGGCGGCACATTTTGCCATTGAACGTTTCATGCTGGAAGGAGCTCAGCGTGATGAAATCGGGCTTTTCTATGCTACGCCCTGCATTGCCAAAATTGCTTCAGTAAAAAGTCCGGGTGGTGAACGCAAATCCATTGTGGATGGAATCATCAATATGAATCATTTGTACAATGAAGTAATGAAAGTTATTTCAGAAGATGAGGCTGAAGATCATTCCATACAGCGCCGGAATCTTTCAAGTGAAGGCGTTCTTTGGAGCCTGACCCGTGGCGAATCACGCCATTTTGGTTCCAGGAGCATGGCTATTGACGGAATTCACAACGTGGTTCGCTTTCTGGAACGACTCGAAAACGATCAGGTTAAAGGCATCGATTTTCTGGAACTTCGGGCCTGTGACCAGAGTTGTGCCGGCGGCATTCTGCTTACCGGAAACCGGTTTATGAATGTTGAACGTCTTGAACGGCGCGCCAAACGGTATCCGCCGGCAAAAGACATTCCATTTTCAAATATCAAAGTGGATGTTGAAAAGCTGAAACAGAAATTAATTATTGACTCCATCCATCCAAAACCTGTTTTTGTTTTCGGGAAAGACCGGATAAAAGCAATGGAAAAGATAGACCGGGCACAACGAATTGTTTGCTTCCTACCAGGAATAGATTGCGGTGCATGTGGAGCACCCAACTGTCATGCACTGGCTGATGACATGGTGAATAACAAAGCGAAAATGTCCGACTGTATCTTTTTGCAGCAAATGTGGGAAGATGAAGGCCGGATTACAGCAAATAAAGCGTTTCTCAATGTTCAGAAAAAATGGGGAATCAATAGGTTTAAAGCAGATTGTAATAAAAAAGGAAGACGAAATGAAGGTTTTTGAATTGGTTGAAGAACTCGGATTAAAAGTTTTTTCGGGTCACAAGGGACTTGATCGTGAAATTTCCGGAGGATATGTTTCCGACCTGCTGAGCGATGTAATGGGGAATGCACAGGAAGCCCAGGTTTGGATTACCCTTCAGGTGCATCAGAATGTGATGGCAATTGCTTCATTGAAAGATTTGGCAGCAGTTATTCTTGTAAGCAATCTTGAACCTCAGGAAAATACGAAACGAAATTCGGACGATGAAAATATTCCCATATTGGGAACCAGCTTGCCTGCATTTGAAATCGCGGGTAAAATTTACCTCGCATTTAACCGGTAGCCATGAAACAATTCAGGACTGATCTGCATATCCATACCGTATTATCACCATGCGGGGATCTGGAAATGAGTCCTTCCAATATCGTTTCTCTGGCCACAAACCGTGGATTGGATATCATTGGAATAACCGACCACAACAGCACCAAACAGTGCGAGTTGGTTTGGAAACTGGGCCAAAGTGCAGGACTGACGGTTATTCCCGGATGCGAAATGACTTCGCGCGAGGAAGTTCACTGCCTGGGTTTATTCGAAGATTTTGATGCGTTGCGAATGTTTCAAAATTTTCTGGACCGGCATCTGACATTTATTCCGAACAAGCCACTATTATTTGGCTATCAGTTGGTGGTTGACGAGGATGAAAATATTCTGGAAGAGGTTGGCAATTATTTGGGCGCATCAATGGATTTGAGTATCGAAGAAATAGAGCAGAAAGTTCATGAACTGTCGGGAATTTTTATTCCGGCGCATATCGACAGGCCGCGAAACAGCTTGTTCAGTCAGCTGGGATTTTTTCCTCCTGAATTAAAAGTGGATGCGCTCCAGATTTCGAAAAATTCGTACGAACTTGCGATTCGGAAAGAATTAATGATTGGCGGGGAAATTACCTTGGTGAAGTTCTCGGACGCCCATTTTCCTGACGATTTGGGGAAAATATTTACAATTTTCGAAATGGAGAGTCCCGGATTTGGCGAGATAAGAAAAGCATTGCATGGAAGGGATGGCAGGAAAAGCCTCATCCCCAGCCCTTCTCCAAAGGGAGTATGAAATGCAGGAAACAATTGGTAATGAAATAGAAATGGACGACAAAAAAAGAGATTATTTAACTGTATACCAATCACTTTTCCCCTCCTGTGGAGGGGTTAGGGGAGGCTTCCTTTTATGAAAGATCTTTCAATGCATATTCTCGATATTGTCCAGAATTCAATCCGGGCCAAAGCCAAACTGATCGGTATCGAAATTACCGAAAGTCCGGATGAAAATAGGTTGATAATTTCAATTTCTGATGATGGAACAGGAATGGGACAGGAACAATTGAAGCTGGCAACCGACCCATTTTATACTTCGCGAACCACGCGAAAAGTCGGACTGGGTTTGTCGCTGTTAAAGCAAAATGCTGAGATGACTGGCGGAACATTCCGGATTGAATCGGAATCAGGAATAGGAACCCGGGTGACCGCCATGTTTGTATTCAATCATCTTGACAGGCCAATCATCGGCGATCTGGTTGGAACCCTGCTCATCCTGATTTGCAATTCAGGCGAAACAGATTATGTCTTTAAACATCAAACTGCGGCCGGAACCTTTGAGCTTGACACAAGAGATATCCGGCAAACCATTGAAGATGTACCGATTAATCATCCTGAAGTAAGGCAATTTTTAAAAGAAATGCTTCAGGAGAATTTAGAACAAATCCAAATTAGCGAATGATGATAAAAATTAGTTTATACAAGATATAAAGTACTGAAATTTAGCCCATAATGATTTGAATTAATTGATACACAATACAAAGAGAAATAGTTATGAATAAAATCAAAAATCTGGCCGATCTGAAAAAACTACAATCAGAAGTCCAGTCTAAAATTAAATTAAGGGAAAATGGAAACCATCCCGAAAGTGTGGTTCAGATTAAAGTTTCGATGGCCACCTGTGGAATTGCTTCAGGAGCCAAAGAAATCATGACCTATATGATTGATGAACTTGATCATCAGGGCATTGATTCTGTTGTTACACAAACCGGGTGCATGGGATATTGCTATGCAGAGCCTACCATTGAACTGACCATTCCGGGACAGCAACCGGTTGTTTATGGTTTTGTAACCAAAACAAAGGCGCAAGAAATCATCGAAAAACACATCAAACTAAACGAAATGCTGGATGGAATTATTCCGGTGACCTATTTATTAATCGACAACTAATTCAAACAAACGGACAAATATGGCCGAATATACGATGCATATACTTGTATGCGGGGGCACCGGATGCAAGGCTTCTCAAAGCGAATTGATTAAATCAAATTTCAAAACAAGGCTCAACGAATATGGTTTGGGCGACGAAATTCAGGTAGTTTTAACCGGATGTTTTGGCTTTTGTGAGAAAGGACCGATTGTCAAAATTTTACCAGACAATACGTTTTATACTCAGGTAACTCCTGAAGATGTGGCTGAAATTATTGACGAGCACATCATCAAAGGCCGGCAGGTCGAACGTCTGCTTTATAAAGACCCTGAAACGAAAAAACCCGTTGGCACTGCAAACGGTATGGACTTTTATAAAAAGCAGATTCGCATTGCACTCCGGAACTGCGGGTTCATCAATCCCGAAAACATCGAAGAGTATATTGGTCGCGATGGTTATGGTGCTTTGGGCACCTGCCTGACTGAAAAATCTCCGGCAGATGTGATCCGGATAGTCAAAGAATCAGGGCTTCGCGGACGTGGCGGCGGTGGATTTCCTACCGGTTTGAAATGGGAACTGACACGAAAATCGGTCAGTGATCAAAAATATGTGGTCTGCAATGCCGACGAAGGCGATCCGGGCGCATTCATGGACCGGTCAATTCTGGAAGGCGACCCGCATTCGGTCATCGAAGCCATGGCCATCTGCGGCTATTGCATCGGTGCCGACAAAGGATTGGTTTACATTCGGGCTGAATATCCTTTGGCCATCGAACGCCTTAAAATTGCAATCCGTCAGGCCAGTGAATATGGTTTACTTGGCGATGGTATCCTCGGAACAGATTTCAATTTCAGTATTGAAATCCGGTATGGAGCCGGAGCATTTGTCTGCGGAGAAGAAACTGCACTTATCCATTCGATGGAAGGTCACCGAGGTGAACCAACTGTAAAACCCCCATTCCCCGCTGAAAAAGGATACAATGGCAAACCAACCAATGTAAATAATGTAGAGACATTTGCCAATATTCCGGTGATCATTAACAAAGGGTCAGCATGGTTCGCGTCCATCGGAACTGAAAAATCGAAAGGCACCAAAGTGTTTGCCCTTGCCGGAAATATCAATAATGTTGGCTTGATTGAGGTCCCGATGGGAATTACCCTTCGCGAAATAATTTACGACATTGGCGGAGGAATAAAAGACGGCCGCGAATTCAAGGCGGTTCAAACCGGAGGTCCTTCCGGAGGTTGCCTCACCAAATCATTTCTGGATACACCCATCGATTACGACAATCTGGTGGCTGCAGGTTCAATGATGGGTTCAGGAGGAATGATTGTTCTTGATGACACCAGTTGTATGGTGGCTATTGCAAAGTTCTATCTTGAATTTACCCTTGACGAATCATGTGGTAAATGCACACCATGCCGTATTGGAAACAAACGCCTTTACGAAATTCTCGAAAAAATAACCGATGGAAAAGGAACGAAGGAAGATCTCAGCCGGCTCCGGATGCTGAGCAATGTAATTAAAGATACTTCCCTCTGCGGACTGGGCCAAACTTCGCCCAATCCCGTTCTATCAACTCTTGATCATTTTTACGATGAATATCTGGCTCATGTCACCACATCCTCTTGCCCGGCAGGCCAGTGCAAGGCCTTGGTTCACTATACCATCGATGCCGAACATTGTACCGGATGCACCCTTTGTTTCAGGAATTGCCCGGTTGGAGCTATTTCAGGTGAAAAAAGAAGTCCACACTATATCGACCAGTCACTTTGCATCAAATGTGGCGTATGTTTCGAAAAATGTAAGTTTGATGCAGTATTAATAGCATAAAAGAGTTTTTATGGAAATGATAAACCTCACAATAGATAATAAACAGGTAGTTGTTCCTTATGGAACGACCATATTGAAAGCCGCTTCAGGCATTGGAATTGATATCCCAACCTTGTGCTACATGAAGCTGGACGACATGAACATTGAAAACAAGCCTGGCGGCTGCCGAGTTTGCGTGGTTGAAGTCAAAGGCCGCCGGAATCTGTCTCCGGCATGTTGTACCGAAGTAACCGAAGGAATGGAAGTGGAAACGCATACCATTCGCGCGGTGAATGCCAGGCGGACAGTTGTTGAGCTGATTCTGTCGGATCATCCGGCTGATTGTTTGATCTGTGCCAAATCTGGAAACTGCGACTTGCAGGACATGGCGCACCATCTTGGAGTTCGCAAGATTCATTACGAGGGAGAAAAATCGATGTATCGTGAAGACACATCGCCTGCCATTATTCGGGAAATTGACAAGTGCATCATGTGCCGTCGTTGCGAAACCATGTGCAACGATGTTCAGACCGTTGGCGTGCTTTCTGCGGTCAACCGTGGATTCCATGCAGTAGTAGCTCCAGCCTTCGAAATGAACCTTGACCATTCGGTTTGTACTTATTGCGGACAATGCGTTGCCGTTTGTCCTACAGGTGCACTGACTGAAGTGGACGAAACCGGCGCAGTGATCCGTGCACTTTCGGATCCTACAAAAACGGTGATTGTACAAACAGCTCCTGCAGTGCGTGCGGCCCTGGGAGAAGAATTCGGAATGGAAGCCGGAACGCTTGTCACCGGGAAAATGGTTGCAGCGCTTCGCAGGCTTGGATTTAACTATGTTTTTGATACCGATTTTGCTGCCGACCTGACCATCATGGAAGAAGGAACTGAGCTATTGACAAGGCTTTCAGCATTTATTGCCGGTGATAAAAATGTAAAACTGCCGATTCTGACTTCATGCTGCCCCGCATGGGTAAAATTCTTTGAACATTCATTTCCTGAACTGAAAGAAATTCCATCAACAGCACGTTCACCTCAGCAGATGTTTGGTTCGATTGCAAAAACTTATTTTGCCGACAAAATTCAGGTCAAACGCGAGAATCTGGTGGTCGTTTCCATCATGCCTTGCGTGGCTAAAAAGTATGAAAGCAGTCGTCCTGAATTTTCTGTCAATGGAAATCCGGATGTAGATTTTGCCCTGACGACGCGCGAACTGGCACGTTTGATCAATCTGGGAAATATTGATTTCAAATCACTTCC
>JBAWZG010000134.1:0-11920 GCA_037143155.1 Bacteroidia bacterium | reverse complement strand
GGAGCGGCGATTTATCAGGTTCACAAAATCCAACCAAAATTACTGTTGACGGAGATAAAAAAATATCTGCGATATTCAGTACTGTTCCTACTTATACTCTTTCGACAACCGCTGAAAATGGAAGCATTGTGCTGAATCCTCAGGGAGGAATTTACAACGAAGGAACGATTGTAAAAGTTTCGGCTACTGCAGATTTTGGCTATCAGTTTAGGGACTGGAGCGGCGATGCAACCGGTTCTGTTGATTCAACAATGATCACAATGGACGCCACTAAAAGCATAACTGCCAACTACAATTTCGTTGGGAGTGCAATCGAATCATTTGCTGTGAATTGCGGAGGCCAGGCTTTTAAGGCTTCTGATGGGACAATATTCAGTGCTGACAAAAATTATTCAGGAGGAAATACTTATACTACAACAGCAGCAATTTCGGGCACTGAAGATGATAAATTGTACCAGTCAGAACGATATGGAGATGTAAGCTATAACATCGATTTACCCAATGGCAATTATGAAGTAACCCTGCTTTTTGCTGAAATATACCAAACACAGCCAAACCAACGGGTGTTTAATGTTTTAATCGAAGGGAAACCGGTTATCAGTAAACTGGATATTTGGTCAATGGCAGGAGCAAATACTGCTTACAATAAAACATTTACAATTCAACTCAGTGACGGGCAACTAAATATATCACTGCAAAAGGTAACAGACAATGCAAAGATTTCAGCAATAAAAGTCGTTCCGGTATTTAACGGAAAGGCATTCAAACTGAATACGCAGTCAACAAATGGTTCAATTGTGTTTAGCCCGGCTGGGACTAGCTTTGTGGCAGGTACAGAAGTTAACTTGACGGCTATACCAGATAATGGTTTCAAGTTCGACGGCTGGGCCGGCGATTTGTCAGGACTAACGAGTACTGTTAAGATTACGCTGGATAGCGATAAAACTGCCGTCGCAAACTTTTCTTCGTCAACAGGAACGGGATTAATAAACTCCGATAATTCAACAGCAATGTTGATGCAGAATTATCCAAATCCTTTTAAGACTGAAACTACCATTCCTTACCATCTGAATGAAGCTTCCCATGTTAAATTAACCATTTATAATTTCCTTGGGCAGCAGGTAGGTACTTTGGTCAACGAATATCAAAGTGCCGGAAATTATTCAATAGTCTGGAATGCTATAAACAACCAAAGAAAACAGCTTGAAAATGGAATATTCTTCCTTAAACTGGAAACAAGCAACAATTCTGTTCAAACAATGAAAGCAATTTTGTTAAAATAAATCATGACTTTTCCATCACTATTTCGCTGGCAATCAACTTGTGTATAATCTTCTCGATCTGAATAAATTCAAAGTACGAATCTATCGGCTGATGACAAACTTTCCTGAAAATACCCGCCCCTGATTTGAAGCTTGAATCAGATACATTCCTGCGTTAAAATGCGACACATCCAAACGTATTGTTCCTGAAGCTAAAGTTTCGGTTTGGAAGGATTCAACCATCCGGCCGGTTAAATCACAGACCTGAATCAATGTATTTCCTTTAAAATCGCTTCCTGAAATGAATAACTCATCTTTTACCGGTAAAGGATAAATTTTCAGGGATTGATTATTCAGGGTTACAGTGCCGGTACTTGCACTTTTCGTCAATACATTCAGTAATTCCCGGTCAAGTTTATATCCCTGATAGGTTTCGTAAGTTACATCGGTGCGGCCACTGTTCAGGATTCCAAAACTGCCGTTGAATTCCCACAAAGCCCAGCCAATCTTGTTGTCGGTGAAAAATTGAGTCAAATCAGAAAGAAATCCAAGAGCCACATCGTGTGGTGTTTTGTTGTAAACTCCAAATTCCTGAACCATGAATGCAATGTTATTGGCTTTTGCAGTGGCAACATTCTTCCGGTAAATATCAAATGGCAACAAATCACTGCCATCAGCCGCCTTGATCGCTCCGTTTGCATCAATTACATACGATGATTGCTTTTTTCCCCAGGTATCGTCAGAAAGATTGTACCGAGTTACCTTTTCACCTTGTTTAAAAGCAATCGAATTTAAAATCATCCAATCACCTGCACTGTTTTCGATTGAAAGTCTGGTCGCAGCCTCTGTCAGAACAACCGAAAAGTCCTTGTTTGAAATGTTCTGGTAACCCCATTCCGTTTTGTTTATTTTAGTGAAGTCAGTTCCAAGATCAGCACCGCAAACAAATCGTTTATTCAGAAGTGTTTTTGTTCCGGATTTAATAGTAAGCGTTGATTCAATGGAAACTTGTCTGACATTCACAATGACCTCAGTTCCTGCCGGAAAGTCACCCTGAATAATCATCGGGCTTTTAAATTCAGCTTTCCAGGAGCCATAGAGGTAGGATGAAATCCACAACATAGGCCAGCCTGGAACCGGCAAATCCATTGATCCGTTCACCCATTCGGCCTGGTAATGGGTCAGGCTCATTGGATCGTAACAATGAATGGATTGAGCAAGGTTCGGTTCATCTTTTAATGCAGGAATCAGTAACCTTCCATATTCTGTTCCATCCACAAAAACAATACGGTTTGGACTGATGCTATGAATGGCCTGAATGGCTTTTTTCATGATCTGGACATAAACTTCCTCAGTAACATTGCTCGGCTCATTGATCAGGTTAAAGCTCAATGCTTCAGGAGAAATGTCTTTGTACCGGTTTGCGAAGAATGTCCAATGCTTGACAAATGCCTTCTGTGCTACAGTATCAGTCCAGAGATTTAACTGCTGATTAACCGGCAAAGTAGCTGGATTGACGCAATATCCCGGAGCACGGTGAATGTTGATGCAGACATGTACCCCATACTTGATCCCCCATTGGACAGCTTTGTCAATTTTAACAAATTCCGTTTCTGTGAAATTGTCCCAGTTACCAGCCTGTGTGTAGGTTCTGTAGTCGAGCGGCAGACGAACGAAATTAAAACCCAGCTCATGAATCATACTGAATTCCTGTTCAGTAAATCCCTTGTTGCTTCCCGGATAGCTAAATTTCCCGAGTAAGTTGAAGCCTTTCTTTTCAGCACAAAACTTAACCAGATCGGTTAAAGCGCCACTTCCGGTGGAATTTTGTGCTAAAATCGTCCCCGAAAGACCAACGAAACCAGCAAATAAGATGAAAAAATATTTTTTTAGTCTCATTGTTTGAGCCTTATAAAGGATCTGAGAATAGTCCTTTTTCTTTACCCTTATTTTTTAAATTATCCGACAAACGATTTTGCCCTTGCCACTGCAGCAGCCAGTCCTGAAATATCTTTTCCACCGGCAGTTGCATAAAATGCCTGACCGCCTCCGCCGCCCTGCATTTCTTTGGCTGCTTCGCGAACCACTGTGCCGGCATTCAGGCCTTTTTCGGCCACCACATTTTCGGCAATCATAACCGAAATCGATGGTTTTCCACCAATGACCGAACCTAAAGCAAGGAACAAATTATCAATTTCGTCTTTAAGCTGGAATGCCAGATCTTTCACAGCCTGAGCCGAATCGAGCTGAATCACTTCAGCGATCACATTCACTCCGTTGATAATCTGTATTTTATTCTTCAATTCCTGTTTAATTCCTGAAGCAGCCTTGCGTTCAAACTCTTCAATCTGCTTTTGCAGACGGCTGTTTTGAGCCAAAAGATCTTCAACCGATTTCTTCAGGTTTTGAGTATTATTTAAAACCGATTTCACTTCGGCCAGTTCATCCAGATGTTTCTTGACAAAGACTTCTGCATGTTCCGAAGTAATTGCTTCAATGCGGCGGACGCCGGCTGAGATCGCGCTTTCCGAAGTAATTATCATCGAACCGATTTGTCCGGTTGCCGGAACATGAGTTCCCCCACACAGTTCAACCGAATCTCCGAATTTGATGACCCGTACAAAATCGCCGTATTTTTCACCAAACAAGGCAATTGCACCCATGCTTTTGGCTTCTTCGAACGAAACCGCACGGTTTTCTTCCTTCACCAGGTTTTCGCGAATCAGCTCATTTACCCGAGCTTGAATGCGATCCAGTTCTTCGCGGCTCACTTTTTGGAAATGTGCAAAGTCGAAACGAAGGTATTCGCTGTTCACCAGCGAACCTTTTTGCTCCACATGAGTGCCCAAAACTTCTCGCAAAGCATGATCAAGCAAATGTGTTGCAGTATGGTTGTTCATGGTAAGTTTTCTCTTTCCACTTTCAACAACTGCTGTAAATGTTGCAGCCGGATTTGATGGCAGTTTCGACGCAATATGAACTGTGAGATTATTTTCCTTCTGCGTGTCTAATATCGGCGTCCGTTGACCACCGAATTCAATGTATCCGGAGTCGCCGGCCTGTCCACCCGATTCGCCATAGAAAGGTGTTTTATCGAAAACCACATGATAAAACTCTTTATTTTTCTGGGTCACTTTCCGGTATCGCGAAATTTGCACTGTGGCTTCCAACTGATCGTAACCAACAAATTCTACCTGTTCAATTTTCTTCAGTTCAACCCAATCGTCTGTTTCCTGTGCAGCTGCATTTCTTGACCTGACTTTTTGTATTTCCATTTCGGTGGTGAACTCATCCATATTCACAGTCATTCCATTTTCCCGAAGAATTAACTCGGTTAAATCAATTGGAAATCCGAAAGTATCATATAAAGTAAACGCAAGTTTTCCGCTCAACACTCCCCCTCCTTCGGAGGGGGTTGGGGGCAGGCTCTTTTCAAGCAGACGAATCCCGGTTTCGAGTGTCCTGAGAAACGATTCTTCCTCTTCGCGAATCACATTTTCAATCAGCCCCTGTTGCGAAATGAGTTCAGGGAAGGCATCGCCCATATTGTTTTTGAGCACTTCAACCAACTTCCAGATAAATGGTTCTTTGAAATCCAGGAAAGTATATCCATAGCGAACAGCGCGTCGTAAAATCCGGCGGATGACATAGCCGGCTTTGTTGTTTGATGGCAATTGTCCGTCGGCAATCGAGAACGAAATGGCACGTAAATGGTCAGCAATTACACGCATGGCGATATCCGCCTTGTGATTATCACCATATTTGGTAGTGGCGAGTTCTGCAATTTTCAGTATTGTATTCTGGAAAACATCGGTATCGTAGTTCGACTTTTTGCCTTGCAAAACCATACACAAACGTTCGAAACCCATTCCGGTGTCCACATGTTTATCCGGAAGTTCTTCCAACTTTCCATCGGCTTTACGATTAAACTGAATAAAAACGAGGTTCCAGATTTCGATCACCAGCGGATTGTCCTGATTGACATGGTCGCGTCCGGGAGATTTTGCCCGTTCATCATCGTCACGCAAATCGACATGAATTTCTGAACAGGGACCACAAGGACCGGTATCGCCCATTTCCCAGAAGTTATCCTTTTTGCTTCCATTGATGATCTGGTTCTCCGGAAGAAATTTTCGCCAAAGGTTAAATGCTTCGATGTCGCGTTCAAGCTTGTCATCAGCACTACCTTCAAAAATAGAAGCATACATGCGGTCAGCCGGAATCTTCAGCACGTCGTGCAACAATTCCCAGGCCCAATTAATGGCATCTTCCTTGAAATAATCGCCAAACGACCAGTTGCCCAGCATTTCGAACATGGTATGGTGATAGGTATCGTGACCAACTTCTTCCAAATCGTTGTGTTTTCCTGAAACCCTCAGACATTTTTGGGTATCGGCAACACGCAGGCTTTTTGGAGGCTGATTGCCAAGGAAAATATCTTTAAACTGATTCATTCCGGCATTGGTGAACATCAGGGTTGGATCGTTTTTCACTACCATCGGAGCAGAGCTTACAATCTGGTGCCCTTTTCCGGCAAAAAAATCTAAAAATGCTTTTCTGATTTCCTTCGAATTCATATCAATTTATATCTTTTACAATTTAACTACAAATAAAAACCCATTCGAAAATTCAATCCACTTTTCGATGGAAACAACTTAAAATGAAAGAAAAAACGCCTGGTTGAAAGCACCTCAAATCAATCATTTCAGGCATTAAAAATTGTTAAAAATCCGCAATTGACTGAAAACCATCAATTTTATAAGCTGAATTTATTAGCTTTGCTGACAGATGCAACCGGAATTTTCAGAATCGTGCAAAGTTAGATTAAATCCTTAATTTTGTTACACGTCGAAAAAGATATTCCATTAACACCATTTTATGGCGAAAGTCAAGTACAAATTTAATGCTCACACACTTAGCTACGATAAAATCGTAATTAGCTTCAAAACTAAATTCAAGCGATTTTTGGCTTTATTTTCAACTACATTGGTGTCATCGGTACTGATTGCGGTGGGCATTTTACAATTCTATGAATCACCCCGTATGCGGGTTCTGCATAAAGAAAACCAGCGACTTGCATCTCAGTATGGATTGTTCTACAAAGACCTTTTAACAGTCGAAAAAGTCCTGGATGAAATTGAACAGCGCGATAACAATTTATACCGGGTTGTTTTTGAAAGTGATCCTATTCCATCAACCATCCGGAAAGCCGGATTCGGCGGGGTTAACCGGTATTCTCAACTTGAATCGTTCGACAATTCCGAACTGGTTATCAAAACAGCTGAAAAGCTGGATATTCTTTCGAAGCAGGCCTATATTCAGGCAAAATCGTACGATGAGATTTTAAATCTGGCTCTCAACAAGGAAAAGCTGGTTGCCAGCATGCCAGCCATCATGCCGATTTCGAACAAATCGCTGAAAGAAACAGCTTCTGGATGGGGATACCGGATTCACCCGATTTATAAAATCAAGCAATTTCATTACGGAATGGATTTCACGGCAAATATTGGTACTAAAATTTATGCTACCGGTGACGGTGTAGTCAAAGACGTTCAATCCATAGGTGGAGGGTATGGTCGCTGGATATTAATTGATCACGGCTTTGGGTACGAAACCTTATATGGCCATATGAATGGTTTTAATGTAAAAGTTGGTGATCATATCAAACGGGGCAGTGTAATTGGCTACGTTGGCAATTCTGGAACCTCAACCGGCCCTCATGTGCATTACGAAGTGCATCGGAACGGCGAACCTGTCAATCCGCAATACTACTATTTCAAAGACCTGAATGCTCAGGAATACGAAAAAATGGTCAAAATTTCATCAAACATCGGACAAACATTCGATTAAAACTTAGAGCTGTGCCCTACAAAAAACCTAAAGTAGAAAAAATCCTTTTTTCGATCGGCGAAGTGTCTGAAATGTTTGGAGTCAACACTTCCAACATCAGGTTTTGGGAGAATGAATTCGACATTCTGAAACCGCATAAAAATGCAAAAGGTAACCGGATGTTTACCAAAGAGGACATCGAAAACCTGAAGATCATCTATCACCTTTTGAAGGAAAAAGGAATGACAATTAAAGGAGCACAGAAGAAACTGAAGGAAAACAAGGAAGACACCATTGAAAACTTCGAAGTGGTCAAAAAGCTTCAGGAAATCAGGCAAATGCTGGTGGATATTAAAGAAGAACTCTGATTTAGTGATGACTTATGAGATATAAGTTAAAAGTTAAAATCTATTCATGCAACTCAAACAAATCGCCCAATATCTGGAATCAATTGCTCCTTTGGCTTTTCAGGAATCGTACGATAACGCCGGACTGATTATTGGCCAACCTGACGATGAAATTTCAGGAATTCTGATCACACTGGATATTACTGAAGAAATTCTGGATGAAGCCATCCAAAAAAACCTGAATTTGATTGTTGCCCACCACCCGATTATTTTCGGTGGAATCAAAAAACTGAACGGTAAAAATTACGTCGAACGCTGCGTGGCAAAAGCCATTAAAAACGACATTGCCATTTATGCAGCGCATACCAATCTCGACAGCGTTTTTGGCGGAGTAAACAGCAAGATTGCCGAAAAACTGAAACTTCAGAATTGCCGGATACTGGCTCCAATGCCCGGTTTTCTGAAAAAACTGGTCACTTTTGTACCCACCGCAGATGCCGAAAAAGTAAGAAAAGCTTTGTTTGACGCAGGTGCAGGAAATATTGGCAATTACGATTCATGCAGTTTCAACTCGAACGGAACGGGCAGTTTCAGAGGAAATGATCAGACCAATCCGTACGTCGGCGAAAAAAATCAGCTTCATCTGGAGGAAGAAACGCGCATTGAAACCATTTTTCCAAAGCACCTTCAATCCGGAATAATCCATGCACTTCTGAATGCACATCCATACGAAGAAGTGGCATACGATATTTATCCGCTCGACAATGATTATCAGCAAGGCGGAATCGGAATGATAGGTGAACTGGAAAAACCAATGGATGAAATGCATTTTCTGCTGAAATTAAAAGAAGCTTTCAATTGTCAGGTTGTCAAACACACAGCTTTATTAGGGAAATCCATTAGCAAAGTGGCTGTTTGCGGAGGCTCCGGAAGTACTTATCTGAACAAGGCAATTGCTCAAAAAGCAGATATTTTCATTTCCGGAGATTTCAAATACCACCAGTTTTTTGATGCTGAAAACCAAATCATCATTGCCGATATCGGGCATTTTGAGAGTGAACAGTTCACTAAAGAAGTTTTTTATGAATTACTTACAAAAAAATTCCCTAAATTTGCAGTCCATTTATCGGAAATAAATACAAATCCGGTGAATTACCTCATTTGAATCAAGTTAAACAATTATAAGTATGACCACACAGTACGTTAGAGACGAAAATAAAAGTGTTCCAATCAGTTCAAAGCTTAAAGCCTTGTACGAACTGCAAAATGTTGTTTCTGAAATTGACAAATTCAAGACACTTCGTGGTGAATTACCGCTCGAAGTTCAGGATTTGGAAGACGAAATTACCGGTTTAAAAACCCGTTTCAGTAATTACGAAGACGATATCAAAGATTTGGAAACTGCCATCCACAACAAAAAAATTGCCATCAAGGAATCGGAAAGCCTGATTGCAAAATACACTGACCAGCAGAATAATGTCCGAAACAACCGGGAATTTGATTCGTTGAGCAAGGAAATTGAATTCCAGAAACTCGAAATGGAATTGTCGGAAAAACGTATCCGTGAATTTACAACCGAACTTTCCACAAAAAAAGAAGCCATCGGTTCATCCTCATCACTTCTGAAAGAAAGATTGGAAGATCTGGATCGTAAACAACACGAACTGGAAGAAATTACTGCTGAAACACAGATTGAAGAAGAAAGGCTGAAATCAAAAGCAGAAAAGATAGAAACCAACATCGAAGCTCGTTTAGTAACAGCTTTCAAACGTATTCGAAAGAATGCCCGCAACGGACTGGCTGTTGTGACCGTTCAGCGCGATGCCTGCGGTGGTTGTTTCAATAAAATTCCGCCACAGCGCCAGATGGACATCGCCTCCCGCAAAAAAGTAATTGTTTGCGAATATTGCGGACGAATACTCGTTGACAAAGACATTCTGGATTCGATCGAAACAGTTGTGGATTAACTATTTGTCTTCAGCTCAAGATATAAAAAAAACCTTCCGGAGAAATCCTGAAGGTTTTTTTATGCTTGTATGACCATGTCCGTCAGCTAAAGCAGACGGCAAAGAATATTGAAGCAATAAATATGCGAATCAGATGATTAGAACGTTATCCTTTGCCGTCACATTTATGTGACGTACATGAAGAGCTAAAAATCAATTCTTCACATGGTATTTACCCACGCCTCTGCATAATTTTCCATCGGCAGTTACACCCTCAACAATAATATCAACATCACCCGTTTGGTCGCTATTATTAAAGGATACGTTTGCAACACCGGTCGAGTCTGTTTGCACAATGGGATTCCAATAAAGGGTGTTTCTGAAATCCTTCTTAGTCGCATCGGGCGGTGGAGTTTCGTAGTTGGGGGAATAAAACTTTCTTGAAATGGAGTACCCTGAAATCTCACCGCTTAACATTCCAACTGCATCTTTGGTCTCGTATTTCTGGCGTTCTCCACGTTTCAGGTAGAAAAAAACCCCGGGACCACCATTTGCCATAAATGCACCTATCTTCACAACTTCAACTTTATCAAAAATACCAACAGGCATACTCGCAATAAATTCGTGCTCGATCGGAACTCCATCCAAATAAAACTGAGCACCGGAATATCTCATCATATAAGAATCATTTTCCAGATTTTCGAT
The DNA here is from genome assembly GCA_037143155.1 of Bacteroidia bacterium. GTDB lineage: Bacteria > Bacteroidota > Bacteroidia > Bacteroidales > Prolixibacteraceae > Aquipluma. The sequence goes on along the minus strand of JBAWZG010000134.1, from coordinate 1,831 downwards.
AATGTTACTGTATACATTATCGTGTTTTGAAACATCGTAAACATGATCTGGCTCTACATACATCCGGTTGTATCCATCGCCCTTTTTCTTTTTATAAGCCACCACATTGACATTATTCAATAGGATGGTGTCACTCAAATTCCATTTCCGGGTAATTATGTCTTCATTTCCATCCATCAGGTTTTTCACCGTGCTCACCGCATCCACCTTATTGTATTGATAATCAACAGGCAAGAACGTGGAATGTGGCGATATGGAAGCTTTGTTATCCAATTCAATCGAAGTATTTTTCTTGCCCTTTTGATTAACTGCCTGAAGCGAAAAATAAATATTGTTGTAAAAATACAGATTGGAAAACACAAAATGCCCCAATGAATCGCTGGTTTGCAGGTACAGACCATACTGAGTTTTTACAAGCATCATGGTCAATTGGCAATTTGCGATGGGTTTGCCAGGAATAATTGAAGTTACAGTTCCCCGAACCTGAAGACAGGGTTCAGCCGGATAATTAATCACAGGAAACCGGTCTTCGGTAATCGCCTGCCATTCGAAGTGCCGGTAACCATGAGTGAGAAGCAGGTTGTCAAGGGCAAGCAAAGTTGTAAGGCTGTCGTCTTTAAAGTAAAATGCCGGATCTTCGATGAGCCCTTTCAATTCTGAATTCAGAAGAAAATAAGTCAGGATATTGCCGGGATATTTCTCAGCTTCCAATTGATTTTCTTTATTGTAAACCGATATGGAAAGATTGGCGGGAACCGGAGTTCCTATTTTGGGAAGAGCTTCAAGCTGTACCTGAACCTTCTCCCGGCTCAGGTAGTCTTCCTTATCGGTTCTGATTTTTATATCCAGGTAATCGTGATGATTAATGAAAACCAGTCTTTCACACCGCGGAATCATGTTTCGATCGAACAGGGTAAACTGAACGATACCCTGTGGCAAAGCATCTTTCCAGACTTCCAGATTACAAACGCCGTTCTTCAATTTTACTTCAGACCGATAGGCAACAACACCGTTCATTTGTGCGACAATCAGAAATTCATCATTTGGGTTATTTTCTATTGAATTTCCTGAAATTTGAACCTTTAGTTTAATTGAGTCACCTGGATCAATCGACAGATTTACTCCAAACTCTTCAGCAACCGGAAGTTTAACTTTCTTTTTCAAGTCACCGGCGATAATTAGTTCGGCAGTGTATTTTTTACCCTTTTCAGGTTTGAGGATAAAATTTCCCATTCCCCGGAATTGGCTTTTAAAACGTGTGATTACATTTCCCTGTTCGTCCAAAACCTGACCTTCAACATCCAAACCTTTACCATGATTATCAGTAGCTTTGAATGCCATACAATTATTTACACCGGCAAGGAAAGTTCCTCCTTCCGAAAAAAACTGAAAATCGATATCGTCTTGTTTGAGTTGCAAAGTTTCATTGGGTGCTTTTTTATCGCGAGGGTTTACTATCACCAGGTCTTTGCGAAAGAACCAGCAATCCTCAAAATTTCGCATCCAACTGGTATAGGCCCGAATCTGATAAACTCCACTCGACAAGGTATCCGAAGCATGAAGATCTCCGTATGCCAAGCCATTTTGTGCCCAGAACAATTTTTTCTGGATGATGGTTCCTGAAGAATTCAAAAGCTCAACATAAAAATTACATTCAGGTATCGGCGAATCTTTCAGGTAGGCTTTAAACCAAATGTCATCGTTTGTCCAATAGGAAGATCGGTCGGTATGAAGATAAATTTTCTCCTGGGGAAATTTCGCATAGTAAATTTCAGCTTTGTCCAGAATTTGCTGGTCTTTATTTTCAGGAAAAGGTGAAAGAAGAAAGGAC
>JBAWZG010000133.1:0-11958 GCA_037143155.1 Bacteroidia bacterium | reverse complement strand
CAGCTTCAACAGTTTCAAAGTTAACTTCAATAGTATTGTTCTTCTGGCTTTCGGCCGCAAATTCTGCTTCAACGAATTCTGATGCGTTGTATTGCTGAACCTGCAGAACCAATTCAGCTTCAACAGTTTCAAAGTTAACTTCAATAGTATTGTTCTTCTGGCTTTCGGCTGCAAATTCAGCAGCTACATAGTCAGCAGCATGGTATTCGATGCTATTTTCTAAAGCTTCAACCTGAGGAGCCAGTTCTGAGTCAATAGCTTCGTTGGCATTTTCTAATGCATTATAATCTTCCGAAGATTGGTCCACAATGAATGCATCGATTGAAGTTTCAGCACCTTTTATTTCAAACGTATCCTCAACTCCTGACATGGCCATTTTACCATAGTTATATCCGGTTAAAACTTGATCCCAAAAATTCTGGGCACCAACAGTACAACTGATTAATACCAAACTGATGATAATCGAACTTCCGCGCAAAACCATTTTTCTAAGCTGACCGTTAACTTTTTTCTGATCATTGTTTCTTGTTTTCATGACTTTGTTCTCCTTTTATTTTTTGTTTCTAATTTTTTGATTTCTGATCGTATGACGATTGATTTTCGATTTCGTTACAAACTGTATAGTTCTTTTTTTAAACTCCTACCTTTCGTTACATTGTTATTTGTACTGCAAATATATATCTTTTAAATGGTATCATGCAACACATAGTACCATTTATTTTTAAATTATTTTTTTATTTTTATTCATGTAATTGATTTACTGATATTTAAATTTTAAAATATTTTTAGTTATAAATGAAAAATGATTTTTAGTTGATAAATATTTCATTCAAAACCTCAAAATAGCAGTTGGAAAATGTTTTTTTTGCTGGAAAAAGTGAGTGTTAATAAAGTATAAATGTCATTTTTCCAAAAAACGAATGAATCAATTTGTTTGTTTTATCTTTGAGCTCCATCAAAAAGCAAACTGAATGTCATTAATAATAGAAGAGAAAGATCTGGCAAAATTTATCCTGATTGGTGACCGTGTGTTAATCCGACCCAAAAATCAACAAGGTAAAACTGCATCAGGATTATATTTGCCACCAACAGTTCAGGAACACGAAAAAACTCACAGCGGATATGTCGTTAAAGTTGGACCGGGATATCCAATTCCGGCAATGGCCGATATCGATGAGCCATGGAAAGAAAAAAAAGATGAAGTGAAATATGTTCCCCTTCAGGCCAAAACCGGTGACCTGGCTGTTTATCTGAACCAAAGTGGCTGGGAGATCGAATTCAATAAAGAGAAATTTATTATACTGCCGCATTCTTCCATTCTCATGCTTATTCGTGATGAAGGATTGTTTGAATAACAAGAAGTTCTAACTGTTCTCTGGTTAACATGGTAAAAAAAACACCTTACAACAATATCAATCCTTCAACAATGACAACAACTGAGACAACGACAACAAATACAACTAACCATTGACTACACCACAACTAACTATTCAAGGAAAAGGTCAGCCATTCATTTGGCTGCACGGAATGTTGAATTCGGTTGAATCAGATTCGCTGTATTCACTCATTGATTTTGATCAGCTCTCAGAAATTGTTTCACTAATCAGATACAATTCATGCGACCAGTCGCCTACAGGAGATTATTGCTGGAACGCCATGATAGAAGAATTAATGGATGTTGCTGACCACCAAAAATACGATTTCATGATTCTTGGCGGTTGTTCCATGGGATCAGGTACAGCTCTTCACACTGCAATTCGGTTTCCGGAGCGGGTAAAAGCTTTGGTACTGGTCACCCCTCCCCCAGCCTGGGAATTGCGCACCGCTATTAAAAAAGTGTATGGAAAAGTTGCTTTAAAAGCAAATTCAGAATACATTCCTGAACTTATCAAACGAATCATTCATCTGAATGAAGATCCACCTGCTTTTTTTGAAGAACTGCGTCCAGGCACTCGTCAGCGTTTGCTTGAACTCCGCTTGGGTTTTGATCCCTACTATTATTACAGTATTTATCACGGCGGGGCAATCTCTGATTTTCCAACCCATGAGCAAATTGCCCAAATCAAAGTTCCCACTTTAATTGTTACTGATCCCGATGATTTAAACCATCCGATTGAAATTGCAAGGGAAATAAATAAGTTAATTCCGAATTCGGAATTATTCCACGTTTCAGGTGTCAATGACTACAAAAATTTGCAGAACAGAATTCATGATTTTGTTTGTTCAATCGAAAACAATAACAAATCGTAAATTTTTCAGCCATTTTATTTTCAATTTGACACGAAACCAAGCACTCAATTATTTTTTTCCATATCTTGCACACGAAAACAGATTAAACGTTAAACAAATCTAAATATCAGTTATGGAGAGAGTTTCAGACAGAGTTGCGTGTCTTTCGGAGTCGGCCACCCTTGCAGTGGCCCAGAAAAGCCGCGAATTAAAAGAAAAAGGCATCGACGTGATCAGTTTGGGCGTTGGTGAACCAGATTTTAACACCCCCGATTTCATCAAGGAAGCTGCAAAAAAAGCGATTGATGATAACTATTCGACCTATTCTCCGGTTCCCGGATATCCATCTTTGTTGAAAGCGATTGTTGATAAACTCAAACGCGATAACAACCTGGAATATGCCACCACTCAGATCATTGTATCGAATGGTGCAAAACATTCGATTGCAAACCTGCTTCAGGCTTTAATCAACAAAGGTGACGAAGTAATTATTCCAGCACCATACTGGGTAACCTATATTGAGTTGGTAAAACTGAACGAAGGCATCAATGTCATCATTCCTACGACAGTTGACAGTGATTTTAAAATTACCCCGGCACAACTCGAAGCGGCTATCACACCTAAAACCCGCGCATTCTTATTCAGCAGTCCGAGCAATCCAACCGGAAGTGTTTATACCAAAGCTGAATTGAAAGTATTTGCTGACATTTTCGCCAAACATCCGAACATCATCGTGATTTCCGACGAAATTTACGAGCACATCGTTTACGGAATCAAGCACGAAAGTATTGCTCAATTTCCGGAAATTAAAGATCAAACAGTGGTTGTGAATGGCGTTTCAAAAGCATTTGCCATGACCGGTTACCGCATTGGGTACATCGCTGCCCCACTCTGGCTGGCCAAGGCATGCAACAAATTGCAGGGTCAATATACTTCCGGACCATGCTCTGTTTCACAGATTGCTTCGGTAACTGCGTTAAACGCACCGCTGGATACGGTTCAGGCTATGGTTACCCAATTCGAAAAACGCCGCAATCTGGTGCTTTCGATGTTGGCTGAAATTCCCGGCGTAAAAACCAGCAAACCTGACGGTGCATTTTATGTTTTTCCTGATATTTCGTCGTTCTTCGGAAAAACGGACGGTACCTTAACCATCAACAATGCTGATCACATGGGCTTGTTTATCTTGTCGAATGCTTTTACAGGCGTGGTTTCGGGTGAAGCTTTTGGCGCTCCTGAATGTATCCGTATTTCGTATGCTGCTTCGGAAGCCGACCTGACCAAATCGCTGAACCGCATCAAAGACGCGCTGGCAACCTTGAAATAAAAATTATCGTTTTGAACTTCAATAGAAAGCCCTGTGGATTGAGTTCTACAGGGCTTTTTGTATTCAAATTTCCAATTAATTTTGAAATAATGGATTAAACATTTAGTTTTAAGCAGGTAACTAAATCAGATTAACTATGAAATTTAGAATTACGCCTCTGCTAATTATTTCTATTTGCTTTTTTATTTGTGGGGTTTTAATGTTTTTTGGATTGGGGGGAAATCTTGGTCCTTTGTCCTCGATTATGTATTTTTTTCCTGGTGGTATAATATGTTTGTTGCTTTACTTCGTATTTAAAGGAGCCTTTGCATACAATTATCGGCGTCAGGTTCTGGTCGAAACAATATTCTTAACTGTTTTGTCATTTGGCTATTATAGAATCCACGAGCGAATACTCTTGCATACATCTCGTGATTTTCATGGATATATTGTGATAGTGTATGGTGTCGACAATAAACCGGAAATAAAGAACCATAGCTTATTCAATCCTGATATCGATATTCTTATACCTGATAATGGCATTTTCTTTACATCAAGCAATCGTACTGAAAATCTAAGACTTGTGGATAATTCAGGCGGAAGAAAGAAAATATTAGAGCCTGGTTACGGTATTTCATTTGATTGGGATACATTAAAATGTTACAATAAAGAATACACTTTGGATATTATTTATTTTGCGAAGGATTGGACCGGCTGGGTATATAATTCCGAATCTGATAGAGCTAACCGAATCTTAAAAAAAGATTTGGCTCGTAAAATATTACGCGAATAGCTATATTTTTGCGGTCAATATGATGCAAAAACTAACTAAAACTTCCTTGCCCGGTCCATCTCCCTGGCATCGTCTTTCAGTTTCAGGGTTTCGCGTTTATCAAAGGTTTTCTTTCCTTTTGCCAATGAAATTTCGAGTTTGGCCAGTCCGCGATCGTTGATAAAAAGTTTTAACGGAACAATAGTAATTCCGCCTTCCTTGGTTTTCTTCTGTAATTTATCAAGTTCTTTCCGGTTAAGTAGCAATTTCCTATCGCGTTTTGCAATATGGTTATTGCAGGTTCCCAATTCGTACTCCGAAATATGCATATTCCGGACATACAACTGATCCAAAGTAAACGAACAGTACGAATCAACCAGACTTGCTTTTGCGCTCCGAATAGATTTGATCTCAGTTCCGGCCAATTGAATGCCGGCATAAAAGGTTTCAAGGATCTCGTAATCGAAGAAAGCCTTTTTATTTTTAATCTTAATATCTTGCTGTTTGTGTACCATGTCTGCTAAAAAAATCAAAAGTCTCAAAAGTTAATTCAATACAACAAAGGCTCAAAGGCATGAAGTCTCACAAAAAAACAACTAAATTTTGGTGTTTATTAGAGTCTTGGTGCCTTCGTGGCAGAATTATACTCTTATTGAAACATGCTTTTAAATTTGTCATACAAAAATACATTAATTTTGAACTTCAAAAGCTTCAGAATTCATGCAGAACGAAAAATATAATCTCATTACTATTCTGGGGCCAACTGCCTCCGGAAAAACAAGTGTGGCAGCCAAGGTGGCCTCGGTGCTCGACGGAGAAATTATCTCAGCCGATTCACGTCAGGTTTACCGGGGGATGAACCTTGGAACCGGAAAAGATTATGCCGATTATGTGGTTGACGGCAAGACAGTTCCTTATCATCTGATCGACATTGTTGACGCCGGTTACGAATACAATGTGTATGAATACCAGAAAGATTTTCTGGGTGTTTTTGCTGATATTGGTAAACGCGGAAAACTTCCGGTAATGTGTGGTGGAAGTGGTTTATACCTCGAAGCTATCCTGAAAAACTACAAACTGATCAGGGTTCCGGTCAACGAATCGCTGCGCGAAGGTCTGGCCGGGAAAACACTGGAAGAATTAACCGATATCCTGAAAACCTACAAGAATTACCTGCATAACCAAACCGACATTGAAAACCCGAAACGGGCCATCCGGGCCATTGAGATTGAAGAATACTATTTGACTCATCCTGAAATTGATACCGGAATGCCGGATATCCGGAGTTTGGTTGTCGGAATAAAATTCGACCTTATTTCGCGCCGGAAACATATTACCAACCGGTTAAAAGACCGGCTAAAAGACCGGATGCTCGATGAAGTTCAATTATTACTCGATAGCGGATTGACACCTGAACAGCTAACCTATTACGGACTGGAATACAAATACATGACACAGTATCTCACCGGACATTATAGTTATCAGGAGATGTTTGACGGATTGAATGTGGCTATTCATCAGTTTGCCAAACGGCAAATGACCTGGTTTCGCAGAATGGAGAAACAAGGAATTGAAATTCGCTGGTTGGATGGCTATATGCCTATGGCAGAAAAGGTTGAAAAAATATTGGAATGGTATTCAGGAAAATAGATTTTGTTATCTAAACATCATTACTTACCTTTGGCGATAGTAACGGATAAAGTAGCAACAAACAGATGATAAAAGAATTTGGTGATAAAGAAACCGAATTGATTTGGACAGGTATCCGTTCAAAAAAATTACCAAGTGAAATTCAAGATGTTGCACGAAGGAAACTTAGGATGATTAACAGTTCGCAAAACATTAGAGATTTACAGATACCACCATCGAACCATTTAGAAAAACTAAAAGGTGACAAATCTGAATTTTATAGTATCCGAATTAATGATCAATGGCGGATTGTTTTTATTTGGAGAACTAATGATGCGTATAAAGTGAAAATTGTCGACTACCATTAATACATTAAAAAATGGAAAAGCTTAAAAATATACACCCAGGAGAAATTCTGAATGAGGAGTTTTTGGTACCATTAAACATTTCGGCCTATCGCCTGGCTAAAGAGACCTTCATTCCCCAAACGCGAGTTAGTGAAATATTAAAAGGCAACCGAAGAATTACCGCTGATACCGCACTTCGCCTTTCAAAATATTTTGGGAATAGCCCCAAGTTTTGGCTTGGATTACAAAATGACTTTGATCTGGAAGAAGAGGGAATTCAAAAGGAGAATGAACTCAATAATATTAAGCCATTAGAAGGAAACGCAGCTTAAAAGCAACATTTAATCATCTGGCAGTTGACTTTCGAATAGGATTTCAGTTACGGCTATTCCGATATTCCCCTCATTATTTCAAGATGTTCTAAACCTTTATGTAAAAGTATTGTTCAGCTTTGAAATCCCGATCGATTTAGCGACTTTTGCACAAAATTTAGAATTTTCATGGAAAAAATAATCATCAAAACCCCTGAACAGATTGAGGGGATTCGAAAAAGCAGCAAATTGGCAGGTCAAACATTAGAATATATTACTGAATTTGTCAAAGAAGGTGTTTCAACCGGATTTTTAGATCAGAAAATTGAAGCCTACATGCGCGAAAACGGCGCTATTCCTGCAACTCTGGGGTACAGCGGATATCCAAAATCCAGCTGTATTTCACTCAACGAGGTCGTTTGCCACGGAATTCCTTCAGAAAATATTATTTTGAAAAATGGCGACATTTTGAATATCGATGTGACTACCATTCTTGATGGTTATTTTGGAGACACCAGTAAAATGTATACGATTGGAGAAGTTTCACCGATCGCCCTTGAATTGATCGAGGTTACCAAACATTGCCTTGACCTTGGAATTCAGCAGGTTAAACCCGGAAATCAGTTTGGGAACATCGGATTTGCCATAGGAAAGTACATCAAGTCAAGGGGATTCAGCGTAGTTTATGAGTTTTGCGGACATGGTGTAGGAATTAAATTTCACGAAGAACCTCAGATTGACCATTCTTCACGCCGGAACACTGGTCCATACATGAAACCGGGAATGACCTTCACTATTGAACCCATGATTAATGAAGGTCGCCCAGGAACAGTTGTTGACAAAGTGGACAAATGGACAGCCCGAACTGTTGACAATAAACTTTCAGCCCAATTTGAACATACCATTCTGATTACTGAAACCGGATACGAAGTATTGACCGATGTTACCGGAGAATATTTGGTCTGCTAAAGTTTTCTATCTTCATGCCGAAATAATCAAACACCTGGTTCATCCCGATGAATGCTATTCCATTAATAATAGGTGCTCTGGCTTTTTTTGCACTGGCCTACCGATTCTATTTCAGCTTTATTGCGGCCAAGGTATTGGTCATAAACGACCTTCGCGATACTCCTTCAGGAAAAATGAACGACGGCCAAAACTATGTTCCGACGAGCAAATGGGTTTTATTCGGACATCACTTTGCTGCCATCGCCGGAGCCGGACCTCTTGTCGGACCAGTTCTGGCAGCACAATTTGGCTATTTTCCGGGTTTTATATGGATGGTACTTGGCGCAGTGCTTGCTGGCTCAGTTCACGATATGGTCATTCTGACTGCATCAGTCAGGCACGATGGAAAATCGCTGGCTGAAATTGCAAAAAAAGAAATCGGGCGAATGAGCGGCGGCATTTCAGCCATTGCGATTCTTGTTATCATTGTGATTGCATTGGCTGGTCTGGGAATCGTGGTGGTCAACGCCCTGGCCGAAAGTTCATGGGGCACTTTCACCATTGCATCTACCATTCCGATTGCTATATTCATGGGAGTCTGGATGTTCCGTTTCCGGAAAGGAAAAACAGTTGAAGCCACTATCATGGGTGTTATTTTATTATCGCTGGCAGTCATCTTTGGCCGCTATATTCCTGAATCTTCCGTTGCATCCTGGTTCACTTTTGACAAACCCACCCTGACTATTTTGATTGCGATTTATGGCTTTGTTGCTTCGGTGCTTCCAGTCTGGATCCTGCTTTCGCCCCGCGATTACCTCAGTTCAATCATGAAAATTTCGGTCATCGGTTTGTTGGCCGTAGGAGTGATCATCGTCGCCCCTGATCTTAAAATGCCTGCCATTACTGCTTTTGCTGGCGGCGGTGGACCAATTATTCCCGGCACTTTGTTCCCATATCTGTTTATTACTATTGCCTGTGGAGCTATTTCCGGATTTCATGCATTGGTTGGTTCCGGAACAACTCCCAAAATGATCATGCAGGAATCACATATTAAAACCATTGCGGTTGGTTCAATGCTAACTGAAGGCATGGTCAGTATTTTGGCACTTATTGCAGCCTGCAGTTTGCTTCCGCTCGATTATTTCCAGATTAATGTGAGTGCCGAAAAATTTACAGCCATATTACCTCAGTTGCATTCGATGGGTTTTACACAATCGAATCTGGAAGTATTGGCCAAGGAAGTTGGCGAGAAAGTCGCCGGAAGGCCTGGTGGAGCAGTATCTCTGGCAGTTGGTATGGCCCAGATTTTTTCTTCGATCCCCGGATTGAATGGTCTGATGTCGTACTGGTACCACTTCGCCATAATGTTCGAAGCGCTTTTCATCCTGACAACCATTGACGCCGGAACACGAATTGGACGTTTTATTTTGCAGGAAGCTTTGGGGAAAGTTTACAAACCATTCTCGCAAACAAACTGGCTACCCGGAAACATACTGACCAGCGGTATCATTGTATTTTTCTGGGCATATTTTATCTATACCGGAACCGTAGCCACAATCTGGCCGATGTTTGGTACCGCCAATCAATTGCTTGCCACCATTGCACTTACTATTGGGACTTCGTTCCTCATCAACCGGGGCAAAGTTCGCTATGCCTGGATAACCATAATCCCCATGCTTTTTGTTGGTGTGACTACGCTGATTGCCGGAATTTCAAATATGACGAACATCTATTATCCGATGTTATTCACCGGAAAAACCATGATACAAGGCATCATCAATTTATCACTTACCGGATTGATTATCATCAGCTTATTTATCATTGTAATTAGCGCAGTTCCGAACTGGATTGCTGGTTACAAAGGAAAACTTCAACTGGTTCAGGATTAAGCTGCAAAGAATTTATCTCCTGAAGTTACAGTAAAGAGTTATGATTTGATTGATATTCAGTCAAATCACAACTCTTCAATCTGTTTCAATTATTTCTCCGAAATGCAATACAAATATTTGTATCCTCTTAAAAAGAGCTCATTGCCAACAACAACAGGTGATGCCTCAAAGGTGTCGTCCAAGGTATTTTTGGCAAGCAAGGAAAACTCACTTCCAGCTTTCAAGACATCAACAACATTTGTAGCGGCAACATAAATTTGATCTTTACTTCCGGTCGGCGAAGAAAAAATATTGGTAATTCCATCCAGTTTCTGATTGCTGTAAACAACTTTTCCGTCTTTGGCATTCAGGCAAGTTATTACTCCGCTGTTCCCTTTCAGGAAATACAGTTTTCCGTCCATCAGAACCGGGCTTGGAGTATAGGATGCGTCCTGATTGTATTCCCAAAGTATGGCAGAAGTGGATGTGATGTCTCCTTTGGCTTTGGCCAGATCGATCGCTTTGATTGCATTTCCCCGGAAACCACTCATCAGGTAAAGAATACCGTCGGCAAACATCGGATTGGGAATTACATTCTTGGTCATTCCTGTACATTCCCAAATGATCTGACCAGTTTCAGAATCATAGCTCCTGACCTTATTGGTGGCACTGGTAATAACCTCCACTGTGCCATTCACTTCAACAACCAAAGGAGTTGCCCATGATGTAGTTTCTTCCCGATCGACCTTCCATGCATCGGTTCCATCTTTTTTATTCAGGGCGAACATACCTGATTTCCCCTGATGATCCCACTGGATAAATATTTTATCGCGAGAAATTGCCGGTGTACTTCCTTCACCAAAACTGGCTACGATGTCCATTTGCCCGAAATTGCGTTTCCATTTCACATTTCCTTTTAAATCGAGGCAATACAATCCGCGGGAACCAAAGAAAGCAAAAATATTTTCTCCGTCCGTCAGTGGAGAATTGGAAGCCCAACTACCTAATTCGTGTGTCCGCTCAATTGGCAACTCTTTGGCCACCACAGTTTCCCAATTATTTTTCCCAGAGTTTTTATCGAAAGAAATCACCTTAAATTGATGTACTAAATCGGTTTGGTTTGGCGACATCGTATTCGCAGGTGCTGCATCATTAGATTTCATGACGGCAATGTCAGTTGGAACAGCCGTTTGAATAATGAGCTGATTTCCCCAGACTATCGGTGTGGCATGGCCTTTTCCGGGGACTTCGATTTTCCATTTCACATTTTTAGTTTCACTGAATTCTACCGGTGGATTTCCTGCCGGATTGGCGCCTGTGTTGTATAATCCGCGCCATTCGGGCCAGTTGGCAGCAAAATCAACAGGTTTGAGCTGAGCCTGAGAAATCAACGAAAAAAGGAAAAGTGAAAAAGAAATAAAAGCAAATTTTAGAAATGGGGTTTTCATAGTTGAGTGGTTTTATGGGTTCGGCAATTTATAAATTTCTGAATTTTATTCAGACTTCGATTTGAGCAAATCGTTTAATCATATACTTCAACAAACTTTCAATTGGCAATCGGGCTTTCAAACTTCAACATCCATTTCCACAATCCATACCATATTATTTCACCAGTTTCGAAATATCTTTGAATTCAGGAGCAGCCGAACTTCGTGTCAATTCGAACAAAACAGATTCGAGCGATGTCATCATGATTCCTTCATATCGAAATCGTTCGGCAGCCAAATCGATGTTATCGAACGAGCGTGAGGAAACGCAATCGAAAACAACTACCGGAACGTAACCGGCTTCTTTCATATCGATGGCTGTTTGCAACACACAAACATGCGATTCTATTCCGCAGATTATCACGTTTTTTGCTCCTGAACGTGCCAGTTTATCTGCAAAAACAGGCTCACCAAAACAACTAAAATCCCGCTTTTCGATGTATTGAAAATCGTTAAAAACAGATTTGATATCAGCAACAGTATCGCCCAAACCTTTGGTATATTGCTGAGTAACCAAAATCGGAAGCCCAAGTATCTGCAATCCTTGAATCAGTTTGCTGCAATTTTCAATCAACTGTTCACTTTCCTCCATTAACGGAACCAGTCGTTCCTGAATATCGATCACCAATCCAATGGTGTGTTGTTTTAAGATGCGCATATTTAAAACTTTAGCCTCCCCTAAATCCCCTCCGAAAGAGGGGACTTAAAAAAATGCGTTGAAGGAGTGTACTTGTTTAATAATTTCAATTAATTTTAATCGAAGTTTTTGTTGCTCCCTTCTCCTTCGGAGAAGGGCTGGGGATGAGGCTTCTTTCCTACTCCCTCTCCTTCAGAGAGGGCTGGGGTGAGGCCTCTTTTCCAGCCTGCATCCTTGATTTGTCGCCCAGGTATCCACCATGGTGGCGTTTGGCGTATTGTTCATTATTAAACCCGATCCGTTTCATCATCATCACAACCAGTACATCGCCAATTACTGTCATCACTGTGGTTGAAGTACTTGGTGTGAGTCCAAGAATACAGACTTCCTTTGGATTGCCGGTTTCAAGGCAAACATCGGCCAT
>JBAWZG010000132.1:0-12013 GCA_037143155.1 Bacteroidia bacterium | reverse complement strand
GTATAATTCATGGGAGAATCGGTATTTCCCAAAATCAAAACAATACCATTTCCAATTTTTTGCCTGATTTGTTGGCGACGTGTAGAATAGGTTTCGCGATTAAACATGTGTTTATATTTTATAGTATGGTTTCTTTCTGTAATCCAAAGGATGCTGTACGATAATAAAAATATAATGGCGGAAAAATTGATTCTCCAACGAAAGTATAGTTTGACTATGAAGAACCCGTCTAAGCAAAAGTATCGATTTCTTCGATAGTACGACAAAAAATTGTCGGAAACCTGATGTGTGAAAATAGTTTCAAACCCTAAATACCTATTTGTTGCTGACAGTTTTCAGGAATAGAATTAATGACCATACACAAAACAAAAAAATCCGGTTGAATTATGACTGTTGACTAATCCGCAGCAAACTGGTAGTTTTTAGCAAATTCATCTTTCAGATGATCAAGTTCTGTTTTGTCGAATACAAAATTATTGAGCACTAAATAATCGATTTCAGTATTCATAAAACACCGGAAAGCATCGGATGGAGTTCCCACGATGGGCTCACCACGTACATTGTAGCTGGTGTTGATCACAATTCCGTAACCGGTCAGTTTTTTGAATTCGCTGATGACTTTCCAGAAACGCTCGTTGGTCGATTTGCTCACCGTCTGAACCCTTGCCGAATAGTCGATGTGCGTGATGGCCGGCACGTCCGAACGTTCGAAGTACAGACGGCTGTAAATATCACCAAAGTTGAAATCAGCAGGTAATTTATGGCATCTTCCGGCTAAAACCGGCATGACCAAAAGCATATAGGGTGACTTCGTATTGTACGGACAAAATTCGGCGATATCTTCTTCCAGAATGGCCGGGGCAAATGGCCGGAAACTTTCACGGAACTTAATTTTCAGGTTCATCTTTTTCTGCATTTCAGGATTACGCGCATCACCGATAATGCTGCGGTTACCCAGGGCACGCGGCCCAAATTCCATTCGACCCTGAAACCATCCGATCACTTTTCCTGAATTGATTAATTCTGCTGTATGTTTGGCCAGATCATCAAAATCCGGAAAATACCGGTTTGGGATATCGGACCGTTGAATGAGTTTGCGGATTTCATGATCAGAAAAGGATGGTCCCAGGTAGGCACCCTGCATCGAATCGTCCGGATCAGCAACCCGCTTATGATCCAGATACTGATACCAGGCTGCAAGGGCTGCGCCTAATGCTCCACCGGCATCACCGGCAGCCGGCTGTATCCATATTTTTTCAAAGATTCCATTCTCGTATATTTTGCCATTCGAAACGCAATTCAGGGCAACGCCTCCGGCCATAACCAGATTTTTGCATCCGGTGAGCTGTTTGGCAGCAGCGGCAAGTTTCAGAACAATCTCATCGGTTACCATCTGGATAGCAAGCGCCAAATCCATGTATGGCTGGGTGATTTCGCTTTCTTCACTGCGCCTCGGAATGCCAAACAATATAACCCACTTCGCATTTTTGCACATGGTGAGTCCGGTAGCAAAATTGAAATATTTCATATTCAGCAACAAAGAACCATCAGGTCGAACATCTACCAAATTTTCATAAATCAATTTTTTGAAATTCTCAACACGCTCTGAACCGGGAATTCCATATGGTGCCAGTCCCATTAATTTGTATTCGCCGCTATTCACTCGAAAACCACAGTAATAGGTAAAGGCAGAGTACAAAAGCCCGATTGAATGCGGAAAATGCAACTCCTTCAGGATAGTTATCTGATTGCCTTTCCCGTGCGAAATCGCTGTGGTAGTCCACTCCCCGACTCCATCGATGGTTAAAATGGCCGCTTCATCAAATGGTGATGGAAAAAAAGCACTTGCCGCATGAGAAAGATGGTGTTCGGTGAAAAGTATGGGAATATTTGCTGTAAGTCCGATTGCCTTCAGTTGCTTTTGAACAATGCTTTTCATAAAAAGCTTATCCTTCAGCCAAACCGGAATAGCATTGATGAAGCTGATCAGTCCTTTCGGGGCGAAAGCATGGTAGGTTTCGAGAAGCCTTTCAAATTTAATGAACGGTTTGTCATAAAATACCACACATTCCAATGCATTGGCATCAATTCCGGCTTCCTCCAGGCAATACTGAATGGCATTTACCGGAAAACTATCGTCATGCTTTTTACGCGTGAAACGTTCTTCCTGGGCCGCTGCAATAATTTTTCCATCCTGAATGAGCGCAGCAGCGCTGTCATGATAAAATGCAGAGATACCTAATACAGCCTTTCCCATGGTTTAAAATATGGTATAAATGAAAGGTGCGATGGCTGATCCGGCGGTGAAAACAATAATCAGGGCAAAAAAGAGAAGTACGATGATCAAAGGCAAAAGCCAGAATTTCTTACGTACTTTTAAAAATTGCCAGAGCTCTTTAATAAATTCCATTTTCAAAAGTTCTTAAATTAATAGGGAGTGGTAAAGTCAGTTTTCGTATAGGTATGATTCCGTTCAGTAAATACTGAATTTGCATTCTTTTTAAAATCTTTGAGCCTCAAAGTATCCTTCCCGATTGCTTTCCGGAACAAGGCTACAGGCCAGACGAACAGGAAGAATATAATTGTCAGTAATATTTTCGAGCTTATCTTTCCCAGCAATTCAGAAATATTGAGCCAAAGAAAGGTGAACGGAAAAACGATCACAGGGGCAATGAGTAAAATCAGGACTTCGGCAATTGCCAACCGTGATGCAAGTTGATGGTCAACCCAAAACCCGGCAATTAAAGTGATCAGCAATAGTGCCAGTCCTGAATCGGAATGATCTTTCCTTGAAAATTGGGTTCTTAACTGCATTTTATTTTTGTTGTAAAAATATTTATTTTTTATTCATTTCCTTAATCCGCAAATAGCTTAAATTTTTCACTCGTTAATGTTCGGGAGAAAGAAGCATTATTCTACCGGCGACTGAGCTTCAATGATCAAATTCCCATCACTTAACAGATCATAAAAAACACATTTTGTTTTCAGGTATTTCGGACTAATATGTCGGGCATCCATCAGTTTATAAATGAACAAGTTCGAAAGATTTAGAATTTTAAGTTTCATATCAAAATCATTAATCCGATATTTTTATATTTTTGCGGCGTTAAAAAATTTACCTGTTATAAAATAGAGCTTCAATGGCTTATTCCGAATCACCTGATTTAGTTCTAAACAACCTTTGTATTTTCCCTGAAACGGGTGAATTACATACCGATCAGCTTGCCGACTGTTACCGTCAACTGAGTAAAATTATGCTGCAGAAAGGTTTCTTTGTACATGAAATAATCAAGCAAACAATTTTTATTTCTGTTGCATCAAATTCCGAATACATTCAAAGTAAAATAGAATTATTGGCCTGTGCAAAGGAATTTCTTGATGAATATACTCCTACCACCATTTTAACACAATCACCCGAAAATGGAACTCTGGCATTGGAATTAAACTATGTCGCAGGTTTAAACCCCGATGAACTCACTCGCAAGCACAATGAACAAGCTTCATGGATCGTTCTTCAACGTGGTCCGTTAAAAATGATTGTAACATCAGGATTAGGGGAAACGACTGAAACAACAAACATTTTGCTGCAAAGCAACGCTGCATTCAGGCAACTTCAGGATATTTTAATTGAAGAACAAATGGAGTTTTCTGACATTGTTCGTCAGTGGAATTATGTGGAGCAAATTACCGGAAATTATTGTCACAATAGCTCAACCAGCCAGCATTACCAGATTTTCAACGATGTTCGTTCCAGCTTTTACCAGCCTGCCAGTTTTAAAAATGGCTATCCGGCTGCTACCGGCATCGGCATCGATTGTGGTGGAGTAATCATTGACGTAATTGCAGCTACATTCAATGAAAAAAAATCTGTTATTGCAGTAAAGAGTCCAATTCAGCTGGATGCCTTTTCATATACCCGTGAAGTTCTTGCAGAAAACAATTCCATGCACGATTTCTCCCGAACCACACCCAAATTTGAACGCGCAAAAATCTTAAATTCTTCGGAAATTCAATTAATCTTCATTTCGGGTACAGCAGCAATCAAGGGACAGATCAGCACTTCACAGCTATCTGTTGAGCAACAAACTAAAATGACCATCCAAAATATTCTGAGTCTGATCTCCAGGGAAAACCTTGTTAAACACGGCATTGAAAATATTGAAAATGCAAATATCAATTATTTGCGCGTGTACGTCAAATACAACAAAGACTTGGCACAAGTAAAAGAAACTTGCCTGAAATATTTTCCCCATTTGTCCATTTTATATGTTGTTGCCGATATTTGCCGGCCCGAATTGCTTGTTGAAATTGAAGGACAGGCAGTCATTGCTTAGACTGAATCAGAGTTTACAGAAATCACCTGAAAACAGAAAATGAACATTTTGAAAATTACCAATGGAAAAGTAGAGCTTCGCAAGGACAACGGTTCACTGATCAGGATTATTGGAAATGGTGATGCTGTGAATGTAGACATCAGCAATGACGGCTCTTTGATTTTGGTAACGACAGTCAAGGGAAAAGTTGAATTGCGCAAGGAAATTGGATCAATTGTAAGGATAATTGGCAATGGAGATGCTTTAATGCAAAATTTAGTGGCAACGATATTCTGGTCATGACAACCAAAGGAAAGACCGAATTGCGTAAAGAAAATGGCTCATTAATCAGGATAATCTAAACTCCTCCATCAATCTGTAAGCAACTGATTTACTACAGTTAAAAGTCGGGGTAGCCGGATTTGAACCGACGACCTCGTCGTCCCGAACGACGCGCGCTACCAAGCTGCGCTATACCCCGAAAAATAAAACTTATTAAGCAAATCTAAAGCTTTCTTTACAAAAAGAAAAGTGGTTTCATGCCTGAAATTACGTTCCTGATGTTAATTTCAGAATGAATTCAAACCTCAAGAAAGTACAAAAAAGAAGAAACCGTTTCAAATTTGCATTTGAAACGGCTCTTCTAATCCACACAATCAATCCAAACTAAAAAACCAATCACCACCTATTACCGCAAAACGACCTGTTTTTACTATCTTCCAAATTTGTGTCTTCAAAACAGATCAAATTCACTTTTCACCTTTCTCTATCTA
This sequence comes from Bacteroidia bacterium, assembly GCA_037143155.1. Lineage (GTDB taxonomy): Bacteria > Bacteroidota > Bacteroidia > Bacteroidales > Prolixibacteraceae > Aquipluma. Next base: position 6,927 of record JBAWZG010000132.1, on the reverse strand, counting down.
TTTACTAATCGAAAATTGTGTGTTTCTTCTTATTCAAGGTACATTTTCTTAAACGTAATTTCCTGAAATTAGTTCTATAATCAGAAGTGTTATTCAAACTAAATTTGCAATCACAAATAGTCTAATAATGAGCATTTTGTAATACAGAAATTGATTGACCTGAGTTACCGAAAATAAAAAATCCGGCACATAACTGAACCGGATTTTTCAAGTAGAATATCGTATTTTAATCTTTCAGACTTAAACGTGTACCCCGTGCCATTGATATCAGATTTGGGTTGGTGATCAGAACCTGACTAACCCCATTTTTCATCGCACTGAAACCGTTTTCGAGTTTCGGAATCATTCCTTCTGTGATTACTCCTTCTTCCTGTAGTATTCTGAAGCGATCAAAACTCAATTCTGAAATCACAGAATTCTCATCATTAGCATTCAGCAATACACCTTTCTTCTCGAAGCAATAAAAAAGATTGACAGTGAAATAATTCGATAATTCGATAGCCAGATCGGCAGCGATGGTATCGGCATTGGTATTGAGCAACTGTCCACGGCCATCGTGTGTGATTGGAGCCATTACCGGAACAACTTCTTCATTAAGCAACAAACGCAGTTCCGACGTATTTACACCCATAATATCGCCAACAAAGCCATAGTCGATAGTTTTCACGGGCCGTTTCACCGCACGAATCACATTCAGGTCGGCTCCGGTCAGGCCAATTGAATTGCATCCCCGGGCCTGCAATCCGGCCACTATGTTTTTGTTGACCAGACCGGCATATACCATTGTGACAAGTTCTAAAGTTGACGCATCGGTTATCCGGCGACCTTCTACCATCTGAGTTTCAATACCCAATTTTTCGGCTAAACTGGTTGCCAGATTTCCACCTCCGTGAACCAAAATCCGTTTTCCCCTGATTTGAGAAAACTGATCGAGCAACAAACCGAGAGATATTTTATCTTCGACTACTTTTCCACCAACTTTTACAATGGTTAATCTTTCCATAATAAATGCCTAAAATTTTAAGTGCCTAAAATGCCTAAAGTTGTAGCAACCTAAACACTTTAGGCACTCCGAACTTTAGGCACTAAAAACTTTTATAATTTGTCCAATATCATTTTTAAAACAGCCTGTGCAGAATACAAGCGGTTTTCTGCTTCCTGAATAACAATTGAATTCGGGCCGTCAATCACCTCATCGGTAACAATCATATTGCGTCGGACCGGTAAACAATGCATGAATTTAGCATTGTTGGTTACCGCCATCTGACGATCAGAAACAGTCCAGGAGCGGTCTTTAGACAAAATATTTCCATAGTCGGTATAAGATGCCCAGTTTTTGGCATAGATGAAATCAGCTCCTTCAAATGCTTTCATTTGATCGTATTCAGGTTTCACGTCGCCCATAAATTCAGGTGCCAATTCATAACCTTCCGGATGGGTAACAACCAATTCATAATCGGTTTGGCGCATCCATTCAACAAAAGAGTTGGGAACAGCCTGCGGTAATGCCCGGGGGTGCGGAGCCCAGCTTAAAACGACCTTCGGCCGTGCTTTGGTTTTGAATTCTTCAATAGTCAAAAGGTCGGCAAATGATTGCAGCGGATGACGGGTCGCCGATTCCAAACTCACGACCGGAACTCCAGAATAATCAACAAATTGCTGAATGATTTTATCCTGATAATCGTCTTCCTTATTTTCAAATTTGGCGAAAGATCGCACACCAATAATATCGCAATAACGACCGATTACAGGCACTGCTTCGCGGATATGTTCAGGTTTATCGCCATCCATGATCACGCCCAATTCGGTTTCAAGTTTCCAACCTCCTTCATTAATGTCGAAAACAATCACATTCATTCCAAGATTCAGCCCCGCTTTTTGGGTACTCAATCGTGTGCGGAGACTTGAATTGAAGAAGACCAGCAAAAGAGTTTTATTCTTCCCAAGATCCTGATATTTATATGGCGATTGTTTAATCTCAAAAGCCAGTTTTAAAGCTTCATCCAGATTTTTTATGTCGTGAACTGATGTGAAATGTTTCATTTTTAAGTTGTTTTATCTTCTAAAGATATTGCATTTTAATATTTTACCGGAATAGCATTTCCTGAATAAATATACGGTGATTTTATTTCTGAAACGAACTTTCTATATCATTTTGAACATTCGCGAAATGACATATTCCTCTTGCCATTTTTGCTATTCCCACTCGATGGTTGCCGGTGGTTTTGAACTGATGTCATAAACTACGCGGTTAATTCCCGGAACTTTATTGATGATTTCGTTCGACATTTTTGCCAGAAATTCGTAAGGCAAATGTACCCAGTCGGCTGTCATTCCATCGGTAGAAGCCACGGCGCGTAAGGCAACTACATTTTCGTAGGTACGTTCATCACCCATCACACCAACCGACTGAACCGGCAAAAGCATCACCCCGGCCTGCCATACTTTATCATATAAGCCCCATTCTTTCAGACCATTGATAAAAATGGCATCGGCTTCCTGAAGAACACGAACTTTTTCAGGAGTTACATCGCTTAAAATACGGATTCCAAGACCAGGTCCGGGAAATGGATGACGGCCCAGTAATTCAGGATAAATACCCAAAGCCTTCCCCACCCTGCGTACTTCATCTTTGAAAAGTAGTTTCAAAGGTTCAACCACTTTCAGGTGCATTTTCTCCGGAAGTCCGCCTACGTTATGGTGTGATTTGATGGTTGCCGACGGTCCGTTAACCGAAACCGATTCGATAACGTCGGGATAAATAGTTCCCTGAGCCAGCCATTTGACTTCTTTTATTTTGTGCGCTTCCACATCGAATACTTCGATGAAGTCGCGGCCAATCGCTTTACGTTTTAGTTCCGGATCGGTAATTCCAGCCAGATCGTCCCAGAATTTTTGCTTTGCATCCACCCCGATAACATTCAGCCCCATGTGCTGGTATGAATCAAGCACTTGCTGAAACTCATCTTTTCGTAGAAGACCATTATCAACAAAGATACAGGTCAGGTTTTTGCCAATCGCCCTATGTAGTAGAACACCGGCAACCGATGAATCGACACCTCCGGAAAGACCAAGTACTACCCTGTCGTCACCCAATTTGGCTTTCAATTCATTCACTGTTGTTTCGATGAATGAATCGGCAGTCCAGTTCTGTTGACAACCACATATATCAACTACAAAGTTTTGCAGAAGCTGCGCTCCTTCAGTAGTATGATAGACTTCAGGATGAAACTGAATTCCAAAGGTTGGTTCACCCTCAATCTGAAAAGCGGCATATTCCACATCTGCCGTGCTGGCAATTACCTGGTAGTTTTCAGGAATTTTCACAATGGTATCGCCATGCGACATCCATACCTGAGAATTCAGACTGATATTTTTCAGCAAGGAGTTGGTATTATCGACAAATCCTATATTTGCACGTCCATACTCGCGTGAATCAGAAGGAGCAACCTCGCCACCAAAATAATGAGCGAGATATTGAGCACCATAGCAAACTCCCAGCAACGGAATTTCACCCTTGATCAAAGACAAGTCAGGCTTTGGAGCATTGGCATCGCGAACAGAAAACGGACTTCCGGATAAAATGACACCTTTTACGGTTTTATCAATAGCTGGATAATGGTTAAATGGATAGATTTCGCAATAAACATTCAATTCCCTCACACGGCGGCCAATCAATTGCGTGTACTGTGAACCAAAATCAAGGATAAGTATTTTTTCCTGCATCAGACTTGTTTTTTGAGTTGGCCCAAAGATATACAAAATTCATTCTTAAGAATGAAGTGGTAATACAGCGGAAATAGAAGTAAGGAAAAGGTAAAGTTGATTTAAATATCCAGCCGGGATTTTCTAATTGATTTTCATAACCTTTTCAGTTAGCAGAATTTGGTCATTGCGAGTAATCCGGACCATGTAAAGCCCCGGAATCAACGAATTCATTTCTGAAAATCCGAGATTAATCTGACCGTTCACAATACTAATCCGTTGCTTTTGAATCAGCGAACCATCTGTGCTGAAAATCTCAGCAAGCGCATCTCCGGAAATGGTTGGGCTAAGTTGAATTGTCAACTTTTCATGAAACGGATTTGGAAAGATCGTATATGAATTGGCTGCCAGCTGGCCTATGGTTTCTGTAAAATTATACGGCCACTGCTGATCTAAAAACACCAGACGCTTTTTTATCCAGTCTTTCATCCAGTTCAATTCCGAAGTATAATTGGCTCCAATAAAATAATTAGGCCAGACGTAGGTTCCAAGAATTGGCCACCTTTGATAATTGCGAACCTGAGCCTCAGAGATCAGATTGATCAGGCTATCAGTAACGAAATTAATCCTCAGATCTGAAAGCTCTTTTTTACGAAGCATGGCCCATCGCCTTTTCAATTTCGTAACATAGGTCAGATCCTTTAATAATTTCTTCCACCAAAATGGATTTTGCCAAAAATCTCCTCCAAGATCAACATTATACTCAAAATCGTTGGTCATCCAGCCATTACAATAATTAACATTCCCGTAAGTCAGATTAAAATCCCAGATTGGACCGCAATTCAATAGGCCATTTTTGTCTTTGAATAAATAGGAACTCAGGCGGTATCCATCAACATTTTTAGCCAATTCGTTAATAATCATGAAATCGATACACGATGAGTCGTTCAGAAATTCATGATAATTTTCGGTTCCGGTATATTTTTCCAGATACAATGATTTTTCCATCGTACGCACATAGGTCTGAATATATGCCTTTTGCGTTGTGGTCAACACATCCTGTCCTGGATAATCGTACTGATAATAGGTACTTCCGGCGATATTCGAATAATCGGAATACCAGCCTTCGCCGCCGCTACCGGTAGTTTTATCTATTTTGATGATGTAACCTCCGGTCAGGTTTTCACCAGCATTGTCGATTACGGTTAATTTGGCAACATCCACCCGGTTTTTATCCCGTTTGATTTTTTCCATCAAAACGTACACACCTTCATAACTGCCATTCAATACAAGTTCTACATAGCGACAGCGCGGTGAATATCGTCCAAATGAAGCGTCCAGTGTATATGAAAAAACGTCACGAATCATGGATTTGTCGGTATATGGCGCATAAAGTATCCAGTCGTTTTCCTCTGGCATTCCAAGAAGCGATACATCTAAACTTGCCCCATCACCTGACCTTGTTTCCAAACCGTAGCTTTTCTTGGGAAACATCTGTGATGAAGATCCGCGGATTTCAATTCCGATTTTGCCGTTGTAATTATTCATTGGATCTTTCAGGGAATTCCGTTGTCCGGAACTGTTCCAGATGATACCCATATTGGCAATTATTTTCGGAGCATCGGGAATCCACTGCCCGTTCGTAGTCAGAACAACTATTGGAAGGTTCGACGAGGTAAAGGCTACCTGAGTGTACACCGGTGAACAAAAAAGGAAAAAGCTGAAAACAATAAAGGAAACCCTCAGGATAAAGGACATTCGTTTTGAATTAGGTTTTGCTTTGAAAAAAGCAAAGCTTCCTGTTCTCAGAAAGCTTTGCTTTTTATACTACAATTCGCGAATCCAGATGTTGCGATAACTTACCGGATTGCCATGATCCTGAAGAATAATCGGACCGGCACCATGAGGTTTTTCGAAATACTCAGGAATACCGATGTATTCAGTTGGCCCGCGCAAAGCGACATGATTTTGAACCAGTACACCATTGTGTAAAACAGTAACATAAGGAGGAGTAAAATAGGTGCCATTGGCGTTGAAACGAGGAGCAGTGTAGATAACATCGTAAACCTGCCATACTCCGGGACCTTTGCAAACATTGACCAGCGGAGGATGCTGTTTATAGAAACTTCCGGCCTGACCATTGCGATAAGTACGGTTATTGAAGTTGTCCAATACCTGAAGCTCATAAAGTCCCTGAAGGAAAATTCCACTATTGCCGCGGCCCTGGCTTTCACCAATCACTTCAACAGGGGAACGCCATTCGATATGAAGCTGAAAATCGTTGAATTCGCGTTTGGTTTTAATAACTCCGGTACCTTTAACTACCGTTGCACAGCCATCGGTAACCGACCAGCCAGGTTCTGTTCCGTCTTCCTTTGTCCATTCCTGACTCAGGGTTTTTCCGTCAAAAAGTACAATGGCATCTGATGGTGCGTCCATCGGAGTGGCTCCGGGAGTAACTACGGTGATTTCCGGATCCCATATTTCTGTCATTTCGGGTTTCATCGGAAAATCGGTTCTTCCTTGAGCAAATGTTGCAGTAAAAGCCAATACTGCGAAAGCTAAAATTACAATGTGTTTCATTTTTTGTTGGTTTTAGTTGATTTTATTGTGGTCATTTATAGTCAATGGTCATTCGATTGTCATTTGGTGGTCATTCAATTGTCATTGATAATCGTTATTAAAGTTCTTCTACAGTTAATAACGTGAAGCTAATGACAACCATTGACGTGAAACTGATGACGTGAAGCCCTACAGATCAAGTTCTTTCATGATTGCATCGATCTTTTCATCTGCCAGTTTTTCAACCGCATCATAGTCGGCACGATTAGTAAGCGAACCCGCAAGCTCAAAATAGAATTTTATCTTTGGTTCTGTACCGGATGGTCGAACCGAAATTTTTGTTCCATCTTCGGTAAAGAACTGCAAAACTTCTGAAGTAATTTTCTGATTGATCGCGGTTTTCTCGCCCGTAAGGATATTTGTCGCAATATTTACTCCGTAATCTTTCACAATTTTCAGTTTGGAGCCACCCAATACTTTTGGCGGATTTGTCCGGAAACTGACCATCATCTGCTGAATTTCTTCTGCTCCTGTCTTTCCTTTGCGAACCACATATTTCATTTTTTCGCGCGAGAAGCCATATTCCATATAAATATCAAGCAGCATTTCGTACAACGATTTGCCCTGATCTTTGGCCCAGGCAACAATTTCAGCCATCAA
>JBAWZG010000131.1:0-12016 GCA_037143155.1 Bacteroidia bacterium | reverse complement strand
AGTTCGGGGTGTAGCGCAGCTTGGTAGCGTATCCGTCTGGGGGGCGGGGGGTCGCAAGTTCAAATCTTGTCACCCCGACAAAATTTATCAAAAACCGTTGTAAATCATGTATTTACAACGGTTTTTTGCTTGTGGTGGAGCATTAGGTAAAAGTACCTGAAACCGATACTAATATTAATTTGTGGACCAAATCAAACCTCTATCTATAGCAACTATACAGTAGTTCCTTCAGGCAAGTGTTGCCATCAGTTTAACTGGAAGACATTGTGAAGCAAAAAAAAACGGGCAGCCCGCAGGATACCCGTTTTACAACAGTACAGGAGTTCATTCCGGTACTGGTTTTCCACCCTTAAATACTTGATAAATAGGTTCTTTCTGCAAATCACCTTTCCTTACTGAGTTTTTCCTCCGGTAGTCAAATGATGGATTACGACCTGATTGCTTTTCAATTAAGGAAAACATCTTGCAACAGGACTTCTATTTCATTTTAAATCTCTACTTTTTCCAGATACCACTACCTCCACGATCTCCATCAGTCTTTTTAGGTGGAGGTGCACATTGTGAAGTATTCGGTCCATTAGCCTTACTTTGATTACTCAATAAAATCATCATAGTTGCGGCAGAGGCTGCAATATAGCCGGTCCGCCGAATAGCATCTTTCCGGGAAATCTTTTTTGTTCCGAAATTCTCAATTTCCTTCTTCGCGACTTGTCCAATTTTCTTTTCCATATCAATTTGTTTTTAAAGGTTTATATAATTCAAATTATTCGTTTACTGGTATTTTAAATCGTTGCAACTTCCCTTTATCATTCACTGATAACATATAGATTGCAGTTTTTATGTTCGGGGTATGAACTACATTCAAGCTTCCTTCTTCCAGTGTTTTAACCAGAATCACTCTTCCCTGAACATCGTAAAGTGTTGCCACTGCCTGATTACTGACCTGACCTTTGATCCGGATTTCAATATTCCGAACCGCATAAGCACTCAGGTTATCAGCCAGAATACCTTTCAATCCTGTACTCAGGCTGGAAGTATGAAGCTGGAACCGGTCAGTTCTGCTTGAATTGGCTTCAATCTCAGTTTGATAATCACCGGTGGATAGGTCTTTAAACATATGATTCTGCTTATCCTCCAGAATGACCTGACAATCGTTAGGTAAGTTAATGAATTTGGATGAGAATACCACTTCGCCTCCCGTTTTACTTTCAACTCCCAATGGGATGATCATCGTGCTGAATTCATTAGCTGGTAATGCCTGAATGGCAAACGGGATTCCATTGTCTTCGACCAAACGCGAATAAATAACCAGATCGGCACTTCCGCGAAGCAAACCAGCATCGTAGGTTATGTCCAATCCTTTGGTCATCCTGTCGTTAAAAGCGATAAGGGTTGAGCTTGTCTGCCCGTTAACTGAAGCTTCCAGCTTTATGCTTGGCCATACATTGTTACTTGATTTTAATACCAAGCCAGGATTGTGAAGCTGCATGGCCTGAGTATAACCGACAGAGGTAGCAGCTGCATTCATTTTTACCATAAATGCCTGTCCTTGCTGAACATCGAATGCAGCGTCAGAACCAAAACCGGGAGTATTTGAAATGATCGTGTAGATTCCCCATGTACCATTGTTTTCATCAGGTTGGTCCCAAATATAAATGGCACCATAGGAAGGATCGAGGTTCGACGCATTTGTTGTTAAAAAACTTGCGGTACTGCTACTACTGAGTTTATTAATCCCAATGGCTGAAGTATAAGGGTTTCCAATACAATTCCAAAGTCCAGGAATCAGATTATTTGATGACTGATTTCCAGCCTGAAGTTTTCCCTCAAAATTGACTGCACTGTTGGCATTGGTGCGCAATGAAAATCCTTTTCCAGTTGCCATATTACTTCCTTCAGTTTGACCAACAACAAAATAATTGTTCCAGTCATTTACTTCAGGATTATAATCCATCATTCCTCGTGCCCCTACTTCATCTGTTGCCACATTGGTATTGGAAGAAAGGAAATCATCAATTTTTTGACCTGACACTGGTGATGAAACAATGTGCCACCGATCAGTTGTCATATAGCGTTGAACTTTTGCTGAACCTGCACCAGACGAACTACCGGTAATTAACGATCCGGTTCCTGATAAATCAGATGCAACGATTAATCCTTTGGCTGGTCTGATTTCAGAATCTCTGGAAACTGTTAATTTACCGTTTACAGGAATCGTCAAAGTTGCCGGATTGTGGATGCGTAGATTAGAAGCGTTTGCCAAAATATCTCCCGGAATATCTGCATTTCCATCCCATACCGAAGTGTTTACATCTGCGGTCCAGTCCAGTGAAGAAACTTGTGTCCAGCCGGGCCATAGGCTGGTTGTGGCCGATTTTAAACTTAATGATGAATTGTCTGAATAAACTCTCCCAACATAAGTATCAACAAAATCAGCCGCATCGTAGTTATTCGGATTTGCATAACTGGCATACCAAGGTAAACCAGCAAGTTTATAAAACTGACTGCCGTTCATGTTCTCCTCGTTGAAATCAATCCCTGCAATTCCGCTACTATTGGTTATCTTTCCACTGATCGTAACCAAGGTTTGATAAGTGGTGCTAATTGCCAGTGAATTCGGTAAATCAATTTCAATATTTAAGTTCGACCCTGAAATTGTTTTATCAGTCACCAAACCGGAAACCGGGGTAGCTATCCAATCTTCATCCTTTGAACTCAAGGTTGAATTATTGAAAACCAGATTGACATTTCCTTTAAGGAATTCGGAGCCTGAAACATCCGCTTTCAACTGAACATCAAATTCAAAATGATCAATTCCTAAAATCTGATGAATCCTTGGATTGGCGAAGCGGTAACTCAGTTGTGTGGTTCCCTGCGGAATAATCAAAGCCTCCACGGCCTTAATATCAGAACAGTCAGTGCCGGGTACGGTACCTTTGATGTAGTAGGTTCCCAAGCTTGCCTGTTTGGGAGTGGTATAGGTGTTGGTTGCTGCCGCATCGGTCCAGTAGGTGAAATCCAATCCGGCTGTGCTTCCGGCGGTAACTTCCGCTGCGGTTAAATCAACTGTGGCTGGATAATTGACTGCCGTTGGATTCGTGACTTTAACCACCGGAGCCTGAGGAACCGGATGAATGGTCATTTTTTCAGACTGTGGTGAAATACAACCAGTTGTATTCATTGCAGTAACATAATAATCTCCGGGAACCAAACCAGAAAATATACCATCGGTATTGGTATTGGTTGAACCACTAATTCTGTAAGTCATTCCTGATCCGGTTGGAGCAGTTACGGTGATTGTTCCGGTTGAAACGGAGCAGCTTGTCTGGGTGATATCAGCAGTCGGTGCTGCAGGAAGTCTGTTAGGCGTAAATGTAACCTCCTTCGCCGTGACACTTTCGCCACACCCATTTTGAGTTTTTACTCTTACGGTAAATGAATTAACACTATTAGGGACTGATAAAATAATTTTCCGTAGGAATTGCCCGGTAGTGCCGGAGATTTGAGATGAACTCATAATAACCGGACTATCCCATGACCAATTATAATTTTGAGAGCCGGGGACATCAGAAGCTTCAAAAAGAATATCAGTACTTCCCGGAGTGCTGCTGGAAGGGAAACAGAGTCCATCAGGTGCAGTAAGAGTTGCTGGAGCTGCCGGTTTATCATTTGTGGTTTCAAATGAACTTGAAGTAAATGTATTTTCTCCGCATGCATTTTTTGTTTTAATTGTGACTTTGATTGGAGTTTTTCCAACATTTAATCTCGCAAACCTTGTTCCTTGCCCAGAAACAATCGACCAATCTCCGGAAACTTCCCAATTGTAAGTTATGGCGCCTTGAACTTCAGTTACACTAAAGTCAGCTTCTATCCCTGCGCAGGCAGGGTTTGGTCCGGAGATTTCAATTGGTGCAGCTGGTTTTCCAATGGAGTATGTTATTGCTTTCTCAGAATTAATTTTCACTTCACATTCTGAAGTTGCTATCTTAATGAGCTCAACATTGGTCGTATTAGTAATGGATAATGTTTGGGTCTTTGTATTACCAGATGTAACCGTTGTACTTTGCGTAACTCCACCATCAATAGAGTAGTAGTAAGTCCATGGATAAACATTGCCCTGATATGAAACTGTGAATGATGTAAGTTGAGCTTGATGGTCATTAGTGCCGCAAACATCAGGTGTTACTGTTAATGACCCAGTTGGTATTACAACCGAATTGCCATCAAAACTACCGGAAGCGACAGAACAGTTTGTATTATTGAAGTTCTGCGCATCGGCTGCAGAGATAATACGATAAATCTTATTACCAATGTCGCCTACCTTTAAGTCAATAGAAGCATTGGCAAAACTGGTGATAATACCTCTGCCGTCAATTCCAGTCCAATTGGTAGTTCCCTTATCAGCTACTTGCCATTGAAAAACGTAAGGAATGGTTGACGGAATACTCCCTGAGGCAAGTGTACCTTGTAACGTGATGTTCCCACTGCAATAATATTTAGTTATTGCATCATAACCAACTGTAAAGGGAATGTATGGACTGAACGTAATATCATCAATAGCCAGGTCATTACCACAACCACCATCGCCGTTATTTCTTAAAACCAGGAAAACACCGTCAGTAGATTGAGGAACATTAAAAATTAAAGATGTAGCTTTCCAAACTGAGTTTTGGGTATAAGTAGGGTTTTTTGTACTGCCACCTTGAGTTTGACTGGTTGCAGCAACATCGCCCGTATTCATAGCCGCAAGTAATTTTGCGCCGTTGGGAGCAAAGTTTCCTACAGCTATCGCAGAATTGGTTTCAAGATCCCCTGGATCGACACTCCAGATTTCAAATCGAATATTAATTGGTTGCCGATTAGTGGAACATCCAAGTAATTCATGCAAAACATTTGCATAGTAGGCTTTAAATTCAAATTGAGAATTATAACAAAGACCTGTTACGGCCCTTTTATAAAACAATCCCTTTGTCAGGGCTGCATTCACAACCAACATTAATCCATTGACATCATTCGCCGTATGATCTTCCATATCAATCCATGCAGTGCTATGAATTTTTGTAGGATCGGGGGTAAGTGCATATTTCCCATCATTAGTTTGATCTGTAGGATTAAAAGTGTATGCACTGCCGATTGTTCCACGACCAGTGATGGCAACTCTGTAATTCAGTGGATTGGCAGTTCCGGTTGGTACGGTTCCGAAATCTTCAGTAAAAAGAGGGGCTCCATAAGTTTGAGCATTTGCAATTGATGCAAATATTAAAGCAATTAAAATAACAATAAAGGAAACTAATTCCTTTGTCCTTAGAGCAGAACGTGTTTTCATATTTTTGGGTTTTAGGATATCAGCTGGAAGAATATTACCGGATACATTTACGGTAGCGAGTAGGTAGCGGGAAATGTTTTTAATGGGTTGGTGGTATTAATTATAAGTTATAAGCGTCGTACTGAGCTTGTCGAAGTATTGTATGCTTGCCCGCTGTGGCGGGAGTGTCAGAAGGCAATTAGGAATTTAGGAAAAAGCCTGCCCGCTGTGGCGGGGGTATGTTGCGATCAAACCTGACAGGTTTCGTACCGTGTTGTTGGAGTGCCTGCCCGTCGGGGTAGGAAAACGGTAGAGACGCACAGCCGTGCGTCTTTACGGAACATATCTGGAATTTTAGCGATCACCCCTGACAGGGGTCGTGCCGGTTTGTTTGGAAAATGCCTGCCCGCCTTTTGGAGGAGCTGTTCGCTGTGGCATTGGGTAGAGACGCACCGCCGTGCGTCTTTAAGGAACAGATCTGGAATTTTAGCAATCACCCCTGTCAGGATTTGAAACCCTGACAGGGGTTGTGCCACGTTTGTTTCGAGGACCTGTCCGCCTTTTGGAGGAGCTGCCTGTTGTGGCGGGCCTGCCCGCTTTGGCGGGGGGCATGTTGCGATCAAACCTGTCAGGTTTTGTACCGTGTTGTTGAGGGCCTTGTCTGTCGGGGCAATCAGGAAACCCTGTCGGTGGTTGAAAACCCCGGCAGTGGTTAATTAAAAAACCTACCCACCTTTTGGAGGGCCTGCCCGCTGCGGCGGGGCGAATGTTAAATGGTAAAAAGATATTAGGTCGTCAAAATATTTCAACGAGAAAAGTTAAATCTGTACCATTATTAGTTAACTTTGCCTAAACAAACCAGATCATGGAACAGATTCGGCAAATTATATTTTTCAGAAACTATTTTCTGGATTTCTTTAACGAACAGCCGGAAAGCGTAAAGGAAAAAATTGACTACGTTTTATTTGTTATCAGGGTGGCTGAACGGATTCCGAAAAAATTCTTTGAGCATATTACCGGTTCAGATGGTCTCTATGAAGTTCGTATTGAGTTTCAAGGTAATATCTACCGGGTTTTCTGCTGTTTCGATGAAGGGAAAATCGTTGTGCTATTCAATGGGTTTCAGAAGAAATCTCAAAAGACACCACAAGCTGAACTGGTTAAGGCATTGAAAATTAAGGACGAATATTTTAAAACAAAAATTAAAAACAATCGGAAATGAAAGCAAAAAATAACATCACCACCTTCGATGAACATTTGGACAGCCGCTATGGTGAAATCGGAACGATGAAAAGAACCGAATTTGAAATCAAGGCCAAAGCATTTGCAATTGGCGAAGTGATCAGGGAAGAACGGCTCCTGTGCTCGATGACCCAGGAACAACTGGCCGAAAAAACCGGAACAAAAAAGAGTTTCATTTCACGGATTGAAAATGGCCACAGCGACATTCAACTTTCGACGTTATACAAACTCCTGGAACTCGGTCTTGGACGAAAAATCACCTTGACAATTCAATAAATGTTCTTTCACCTTCCTTTTGAACTGTCAAGGAATACTTGACAGTTCAAAAGGAATTTAACACACCTTCTTTGTATATTTTATTGATATGCAGACTGATATTTTGTTTCGAAGAGCTGAACAGCTCGACATTTCGATAAACTCAGTGCAACGCCAATTGTGCCTGATTGAGCCATACGGTTTCATCCTCCACCCGAACTTCAAGCATTGTGGATTGGTCACCAAATTGATAAAGAATGATTTCTGCCTGATCCATTTCTAAATTACTTCGCATTTTATTGCGGGTTGCAGGTTTCATGTTGTTGCGCGGGCGTTGGGTAGAGACGCACCGCCGTGCGTCTCTACGGAATAGATCTGGAATATTAGCATTCACCCCTGTCAGGATTTGAAACCCTGACAGGGGTTGTGCCGCGTTGTTGGTTAATGCGTTATGGTTTGGAATCCTGAAGAATTGGTCAAACGAGCCCCGAAGGATCGGGGTTCGTTCTTCCATTGCTAAAACACCAAACTATGAGAGGCAGTGATTTTATTGCTGAAGGTATGCCCACCTTTTGGAGGACCTGCCCGCTGCAGCAAGTGGAATGTTGCAATCACCCCTGTCAGGGTTTGAAACCCTGACAGGGGTAGTGCCGACCTGTTTGGAGGACCTGCCCACCATTTGGAGTACCAGGCTGCGAAACCGGGCAAAAAGTGTTTAAGATAAGTTGTTATTATGCTCTTTTTAGATCGCCTGGCATAGTAAGTCCTATTGTCATCCACATTTTCGGTAGATTAACACCACTTTTTGAAGGTTTCGTATGGAATTTTGATGAATCGAAACCAGTTCTAAAAACTGGTTAAGAATGATCTAAATTTTTAATCCTTTTTTATTGTGAGCGAACGGACTGATTTTATAAAATTTTCAGCCCTGTTCGTATTTCAATCTTAAAAACATTCATTCGAATAATCATTCTATAATGGTTATAACATTCAAACCAATTAGTAAAGGCAAAATTTCAGTGAATAAACAGTAGCCTTCGCAGTGTAAAACAGAAAACAGACATAAAACGACTGTTTTTGTTAATTTTAATTACCTGATATGCAACTGAATAATTCAAACTTCCGGGGATTTTCCCCGGAAGAAAGATTTAAACAAATGATTTGTATTGGTCCCTTTATTACGAATATTGAAGCTTTGAGATTTTATTCTGCTTACCTCGGACATTCGAATTATTAAATTTAGGGCGCTTCAATAAGCGAGTCAATACGTGATTTCCGCCCCTACTGAAAATAATTTTATAGGTGACAAAAGTCATGAAACGGATAAACATAAATAAGCGCAATGCTCCATTGCCCTTTGTTAACGGGAAAATCTAAAAAAATGAGGTCTCCGGCCTATACGTGATTTCCGAACCTGTGATTCGGGCGAATGCCGGCATTCGGAATTCGGCTAAAACTATTCGCAGGTCGGATTTTGAATGGAATGGTTGAAAAGCGATGAAACATTTAGAAATTTTTCCTTAGGTATTTGTCTAACCATTGCCGGGGTCAAAAACCACCGACAAGGTTTCCCGATTGCCCCGACAGTGGTTAGCAACCCTGTCGGCGGCTTAACTTAACAACCTTGGCCATAGAAATGTGGTTAGAAAACAAAACAGAACGCAGAATGGGACAAAAGACAGCAGTATTTTCGTTCATTCCATCCGCCAACTAGCGGATTCCGAATGGATTAAAAATTTAACAAACTGTCTAAATTTCATATTTCGTTTTTATTCGGTCATAATTCTGTGTCGTAATATCGTGCCGTAGGAACAAAATATGGGTAGAAATAAAAAATATGTAAAATATTTCGTCACCTGCCCGCCATTGGCTTGTCAGGCGGGCGGAAGGGACGAGACTTCGCATTTCAATCTTTTTTCTACTCCTATAAAATCCCTAACGGGATTGAAAACCCAAATTTAAACAGTCTCTAAAATTTAACAATCTCAACCGAAAATTAAAAGCAGCCTTCTATCCAAAGTCTAAAACCTCATCAAACCCGTCTTTTACGGTATTCAGCGGGCGACATGGCCATCACTTTCCGGAAAACCCGCGAAAAATAGAACTGATCGTCGAAGCCCATTTCGCGGGCCACATCGGCAATCATCCAACCCGGGTTGTCGAGCAGGCGACAGGAACGCTGAATTTTAAGCTGAATGAAATAATCGATGGGCGAATGACCGGTCCGGTTCAGGAAAAGGCGCGAATAATGGGAGGCCGACAAACTCGTTTCCGAAGCAATTTCTTCGAGCTTTAACTTTTTGGTCACGTTTTCGAGCATAAAGTTGATGCTTTGAGTAACAGGATCTTTTTCGCCCGATTCCCTGATGAGCCTGAACTGGCTCAGATGGGTAAACGAAGCCAGCAAATGCGGCAGGCAAAGGTTCACATACTCCAGCGTTTCACTGCTGAATCCACGGTCGAGGTTGCGGAAAATCTCTGCAAACAGATCGACCCGATCGCTGATGCGCGAGGTTTTGCTTCGTTCGATGGGCAACGGCTGGCAGGCAAACCGTGCGTAAATGCCTGATTTGTTTCCCGAAAAATGGATCCAGTATATCGACCAGGGATTTTGTTCGTCGGAATGATAGGCATGAGCCATTCCGGCCGGAATAATGAAAAAGTGATCGGCCGGAACTACATGCACGGATTTATTCAGGCTAATTTCGCCCTTTCCACCGACACAGTAAATCAGGATATACTGGGCACTTCCGGAAGGACGTTCGCGGAAATGGTGGCGCGCCTGCGGATAATAACCCGTATCGGTGAGGTAGAGATCAGCAATCAGCGGATTGTCCTTGACCAAAGCCAAAATCCGTTCAGGAATAACAAAACTTATTTGCCCCGGAAATCCATCTTCTTTTTTCATTGTAAATGCATTTATTATTAATGTCAGTTATCGGTTGCCCGATATTATCCGACCTTCAGAAAACAAAAATAGCTCAATTTCAGGACATCAAACAATTTTATACAACATGCTTTAAAATCAGCAAAAAGATAAAATAATCCATATATTCATCAAATATTTCATTCTCCGGAATGCTGTGATCCGATATATTTGTTTCAACTAAATCCTGAACTTGTGAGCAAATCAAACTTCAACAAACAATTTATTCTGGGCATCACGCTTGTTTCGGCCATGGGCGGACTGCTTTTTGGTTACGACTGGGTGGTCATCGGCGGTGCCAAACCATTTTACGAACGGTTTTTCGATATCACCAATTCGCCCTATATGCAAGGCTGGGCCATGAGCAGCGCCCTGATCGGCTGCCTGTTCGGTGCATTGTCGTCGGGCTATTTCTCCGATCGTTTCGGACGGAAACTGCCACTGATCACTGCCGCTGCCTTGTTTACCATCGCTGCTATTGGAACTGGTGCAGCACAACAATTCACACCTTTCATTATCTTCCGTTTAATAGGTGGGTTGGGAATCGGGCTGGCATCGGCCATCTCGCCCATGTATATTGCCGAAATTTCGCCGGCGGAAATGCGCGGACGCTTAGTTTCAATCAACCAGCTGACAATTGTGATCGGTATTTTGGCGGCTCAGGTAGTCAATTACTTAGTGGCAGATAAGGTACCCGACGGATCGACCAATGAAATGATTATGAATTCGTGGAACGGACAAACCGGCTGGAGATGGATGTTCTGGGCCGGAACTTTACCTGCTGTGATGTTTTTTGCCTTCTCCTTTTTCATTCCTGAAAGTCCGCGTTTTTTGGCCAAATCTGGAAACTGGAAAGCAGCCAATGCCACACTCGAACGAATTGGCGGAACTGAATACGCTGTTCAGGAACAAAAGGAAATCGCCGAAACCCTTCAGGGAACAGGCTCCCGGATCGACTGGAAAATTCTGAAATCGAAGAAGGTCCGGCCTGTTTTGATTCTGGGTATCGTGCTCGCTGTTTTTCAGCAATGGTGCGGCATCAATGTGATTTTCAATTATGCCGAAGAAATTTTCACCTCGGCCGGTTATTCGGTGGGCGACATGCTTTTCAATATCGTGATTACCGGTACCGTAAATCTTATTTTCTGTATTATGGCCATGCGGATGGTCGATAGCTGGGGCCGTCGAAAGCTGATGTTGCTGGGCTCAGTCGGTCTGGCAGTGATCTATTTTCTGATCGGCAGCAGCTACTTCTTCGAACTGAAAGGCCTGGCCATTCTGGTTCTGGTCATGATGGCAATCGCCACATACGCTATGACTTTGGCACCGGTCACCTGGGTGGTTCTTTCCGAGATATTTCCGAACAGCATTCGTGGAACGGCCATGGCCATTGCTACAACCGCACTTTGGATTGCCTGTTTTGTGTTGACTTATACATTCCCAATCCTTAATAAATTTCTGAAGGCAAGTGGTACTTTCTGGCTATACGGACTGATTTGTTTTTCGGGCTTCCTTTTTATCCTGAAGAAACTGCCTGAAACCAAGGGAAAATCATTGGAAGAAATTGAAAAAATGTAAGGGCCTCCCCCAAACCCCCTCCAAAAGAGGGGGCTTAAAAGGGCATTCGGTGAGTAATTCATTTGCCAACTTATATTTTTCAGAAAAGATTGCAATACTTAATAATTATAAGATTTGTAGACACAGATATTAAAGATCAACTTATAACAATGCGCTTTAAGCCTCCCCTTCGGGGAGGTTTGGAGGGGCTTAATATTATAACCTATGAAACACAAATTTATCCTGATCGCTGCACTTGCAATTTTGACGATTTCCTGTCAAAAACCTGCAGTAGAGCAAAAAATTAATCTGGCCGGAACCTGGAGTTTTGCAATGGATCCTTCGGATAAAGGAATTGCCGAAAGTTGGTTTAAACAATCTTTAACCGATAGTTTAAAGTTGCCCGGATCGCTGACTTCCAACGGAAAGGGCGATGATATCACGCTGAAAACACCTTGGATTGGTCAAATTGTTGATAGTTCGTTTTATAAAAATCCCGAATATGCCAAATTCAGAGTTGCTGGAAATATCAAGATTCCGTTCTGGCTTCAGCCATTAAAATACTACAAAGGCGCCGCCTGGTATCAAAAAGAAGTGACGGTCCCGGAAAGCTGGAACGGAAAGTCGGTAGGTCTTTTCCTCGAACGTTGCCATTGGGAAAGCCGTCTGTGGGTCGATAACACTGAAATCGGAATGCAAAATTCACTTGGAACTCCTCATCAATACGACCT
>JBAWZG010000130.1:0-12104 GCA_037143155.1 Bacteroidia bacterium | reverse complement strand
CTCGCGACCCCGACCTTGGCAAGGTCGTGCTCTACCAACTGAGCTATTCTCGCAAAATTTGTGTTTCAGATTTGACACTGAAACCACGTTGCCTTTTTCAATACAATCCCGCAATCTGGTGGTAATCGCAGCATTTATCCAATTTGAACGTACTGTTTAATGATTTTTTCAACAGCGATGCAAATATAGTCCTATTTTTTCTTTCTCCAAAAAAAGCAAAAACTTTAGCCCGTTTTCGCTGCTTATTTTTTAAATGGTCGATCGAGCCCGGTAATCTTTTTGATATCGTTCAGCTTATTCAGAGCTTCCAAAGGAGTCAGCTGGTTGATGTCCAGATTCTTGATCTCGTCACGAATTTGTTTCAGTACCGGATCGTCGAGCTGGAAGATACTCATCTGATAACCTTCTCTTTTCTCAGCCATTCCTTCCAATGGCTTCGAAAGTCCATCTTTTCGGTGGGTATCTTCCAACTGAAGGAGGATTTCATCGGCCCGGCGAACAACCGAAGGCGGCATTCCGGCCATCCTGGCCACATGAATCCCGAAACTGTGGTTGCTTCCACCGGGAACCAGTTTCCGGAGAAAAATTACTTTATTGCCCACTTCTTTGACTGAAACATTGAAATTCTTCACCCTACCAAACGATTTCTCCATTTCGTTCAGCTCGTGATAATGTGTGGCAAACATGGTTTTTGCGCGGGTTTTCGAATGCTCGTGAATGTATTCCACAATTGACCAGGCAATGGATATTCCATCGTAAGTTGAAGTTCCGCGACCCAGTTCATCCAATAGAATCAGGCTTCGGTCCGAAATGTTGTTCAGGATACTGGCCGCTTCGTTCATTTCGACCATAAAAGTTGATTCGCCCAATGAAATATTGTCGGACGCTCCCACCCTTGTAAAAATTTTATCCACAAAACCGATTTGTGCTGCTTCGGCCGGAACAAAACTGCCAATCTGAGCCATTAATACAATCAAAGCCGTTTGCCGCAACAACGCCGATTTTCCAGCCATGTTCGGACCGGTAATGATAATTACCTGCTGATCATTCTGATTCAGAATGACATCGTTCGATATGTAGGATTCGCCCAGTGGCAGCTGATGTTCGATCACCGGATGGCGGCCTCCCGTAATGATGATGTCTTTTGAATCGTTGATCTCCGGACGGAAATACTTGTAATTGATAGCCGAAGTGGCAAACGACAACAGGCAATCCATTTGTCCTACGATTGCGGCATTTAACTGGATCGCCTGAATGTATTCAGCCAAAGCGATGACCAGTTCATTGAACAGGCGAATTTCAATGGCCAGAATTTTCTCTTCAGCGCCGAGAATTTTCGACTCGTATTCTTTGAGTTCTTCTGTAATGTATCGTTCAGCACCAACCAGGGTTTGCTTACGGATCCATTCCGGCGGAACTTTATCTTTATGTGTATTCCTGACTTCAATATAATAACCGAAAACATTGTTGAACGCGATTTTTAAACTCGAAATACCAGTCCTTTCTGATTCGCGTTCCTGCATGCGGGCCAGGTAGTCCTTTCCGGAGAAAGCCAGTTCGCGTAACTCGTCCAATTCAGGTGAAACGCCTGAAGCAATCACATGACCTTTGTTGATCAGTGTTGGCGGATCAGGATGAATCTCTTTTTCGATGCGTGCCCTGATCGATTCGCAGGGATTGAGCTGTTCGGCAAAACGCTGAAGATTTGGACTTTCAGACTGACTGCAGATTTGTTTGATCGGGGCAATGGCCTGAAGTGCATACCTCAACTGCATGACTTCGCGTGGATTGATTCGAACCACAGCCACTTTTGAAATGATGCGTTCCAGATCGCCAACCAATCGGATATGGTCCTCCAAATTTTCCTTCAATTCAACTTCTTTCACCAGATATTCCACAACATTCAGCCGGTTGTTGATGGCAGCTACCTCCTTCAATGGTAATGCAATCCAGCGTTTCAGCAAGCGTGCACCCATCGGCGAAATGGTTTTATCGATCACCTGAACCAGTGTTTTGGCTCCTTCGTTAATCGAATTAAAAAGTTCCAGGTTCCGAATGGTGAACCGGTCGAGCCAGACATATTTATCTTCTTCGATGCGCGACAGATTAACGATATGCTTTGTTTGATGATGTTGAGTCAGATCGAGGTAATGTAAAATTGCACCGGAAGCGATAATCCCGTAATTCAGTTCGTGAACGCCAAACCCTTTGAGCGATTTAGTTTCGAAATGCCTCATCAGCCTGTCGTTTGAGGCATCTTCGGTATATACCCAGTCGTCCTGCGAAAAAGTATAATATTTACCACCAAAAAGTGCAGTAAAATCTGCTGCTTTTCCCTTTTGAAACAAAACTTCCTTGGGTTGAAATGAACTGAGCAGTTTGTCGATGTATTCGAACGAACCTTCCGCAGTTAAAAATTCACCGGTCGAAATATCCAGAAAGGCAATTCCTGCCATTTTGTTATCGAAGTGTACCGAAGCCAGAAAGTTATTTTCGCGGTGTTCCAGAATGTTGTCGTTGTATGATACTCCAGGAGTAACCAATTCGGTAATCCCGCGTTTAACGATGTTTTTGGTCAGCTTCGGATCTTCCAGTTGCTCGCAAATAGCCACACGTGCACCGGACCGAACCAGTTTCGGAAGATAAGTGTCCAATGCATGATAAGGAAATCCTGCGAGTTCAACGTAGCTGGCTGAACCATTGGCACGCCTGGTGAGTGTGATACCCAGAATACCAGCTGCGCGAATGGCATCTTCACCAAATGTTTCATAAAAATCGCCTACCCTGAACAATAAAACAGCATCAGGATGTTTCGCTTTGACTGCATTATATTGCTTCATCAAAGGCGTTTCAACATATTTCGGAGTCGTAGTCAATGATCTGAATTTTTAAGATGAGCAAAGATACATTTTAAAGGATTGTATAAAAACGAAAATCAAAGTTTGAACAAATCAGGGACCTCGAAATACGGGCAGAAAATTTCATCCGGCATCATTTTGCATTTCTACCAGGAAGTAGTTACGAACTATCGAAAAATAAAATAACTTGCAGTATCATTTTCGATTTAAGCAATACAACCTAAAACCTGCCGATGGATTACTTAACCGATCAGAAAAAAAGTGTAGAGATAGTTGATATTCGTGAAGTTCAGACTAAAAACGACCTTCAAAAGTTTATTCATCTGCCTGCAGCGATCCATAAAGAGCACATCAATTGGGTTCCTCCGATCTATCTTGATGACAAGGATTTCTTCAATCCAAAAAAAAATAAATCGTTCGAATTTTGCGATACCATTTTGCTACTTGCCTATCGAAAAGATCAGGTTGTTGGCCGAATCATGGGCATCATTCATCACAAATACAACGAAAAGCATACTGAAAAACGTGCGCGCTTTGCCTTTTTTGAAACATGGAATGACGATGAAGTTGCTGCGGAACTTATTCATTCGGTCGAGAAATGGGCCATGGAGAAGGGAATGGAGAGACTAATTGGTCCACTTGCCTTTTCAGACAAAGATCCGCAAGGATTTCTGATCGAAGGATTTGACGAACCTTCAGTTATTGCTTCAAACTGCAATTTCCCTTATCAGGTTGAATTGCTCAAAAAAAATTCGTATTCCAAAGAGGTTGATCTGGTCGTTTTTAAAATCACCATTCCGGAACAAATTCCGGAGTTTTACATGAAAATTCATGAACGGGCGTTGCGAAATAATCCCGGACTTCAGTTTTTGGAATTCACTTCAAGAAACAAGGTTAAACCATATATTCATCCGGTACTTCGGTTGTTAAACGCTACCTATACTGAGATTTTTGGTTTTATTCCGATTACTGAAGCCGAGATGGACGATTTTGCAAACCGGTATCTTTTTCTGATAAATCCCAGGTTTATCAAAGTCATAATTAATTCGCAGAACGAAGTCGTTGCTTTTCTAATTGCCATGTCGCATATTGGTGAAGGAATTCAGAAAGCCAAAGGATATCTTTTCCCTACTGGAATTTTCAGGATATTTGCTGCTGCACGAAGGTCGAAACAGCTCAACCTGCTCCTTGTCGGTATTCATCCGGAACATCGCGGTAAGGGACTTGATGCTCTAATGGGTGTTAAGATGCTTGAATCAGCCAAATCTGAGGGAAAAACAATCATTGACTCGCATCTGATATTGGAACACAACACCAAGTCAAGAGCCGAGTTGGAGCGAATGGGCGGCGTCATTTATAAAAGGTTCAGGGTTTTTGGCAAGGACTTGAAATAATTCATCATCATCATCTTGGCAAATCATGCAATACTATTTTCTTGTCACTCAATACAAAAGTTAGAAGTGGATAAAAACCAGCATTCAAATCTATACTGAAAACATTCTAAGCTGAACAATATCCGAAACTAAAAGCCAAACATTTTTCAGGTTGAATTCCTGTGATTTTCTGTGATTTTTTTTCTGTACTTTTTGCCAACGAAGTTGAATTACTGGCCCAAACGTTGCAATCTATCAGAAAAATGAAATATCTTCGAGCCCTATTTTAAGCAAAACGAATGGATAAGCCGAAAGAAAATATCGCAGAATCAATTACAATTCAGGAAGTTAATTCAAAGAAAGAACTCAAAAAGTTCATTCATTTGCCGGCTGCCATCCATAAAGATCATTCCAACTGGGTTCCACCAATCTATATGGATGACTGGGAATTTTTCAATCCTAAAAAAAATAAATCCTTTGATTCGTGCGATACCCTATTGCTGCTTGCTTACCGCAATAATAAGGTTGTAGGCCGTATCATGGGAGTCATTCATCGCAAATACAACGAGAAACACCAGGAAACCTTTGCGCGTTTTGCATTCTTCGAAACGTGGAACGATTTGGAAGTTGCCAAAGCATTGATTCAATCGGTAGAAAATTGGGCCAGAGAAAAGGGAATGTCAAGGTTGGTTGGTCCGCTTGCATTTTCGGATAAAGATCCCCAGGGATTTCTGATTGAAGGATATGATGAACCCGCAGTTATTGCCGCGAATTGTAATTTTCCGTACCAGGTTGAATTGCTCGAAAAGAACCAATATACCAAAGAGGTTGATCTGGTGGAATATAAAATCAATATCCCAAATCCACTTCCTGAATTTTACCTGAAAATTGAAGAACGCGCAACCCGCATGAATCAAGGATTACGGGTTCTGGAGTTTACTTCGAGAACGAAAGTGAAGCCATTCATTCATCCGGTACTTCGCCTGCTAAACGCAACTTTTACCGAAATTTTTGGTTTCACCCCTTTTACCGAAGCCGAAATGGACGATTTTGCTAACCGGTATCTTTTCCTTATCAATCCACGGTTCATCAAAGTGGTTGCCAATTCTCAGAATGAGGTTGTGGCTTTCGTGATTGGAATGTCGCACATTGGCGATGGCATTCAAAAAGCAAAAGGATATCTTTTCCCCTTTGGGATTTTCAAAATCTTTGCGGCAGCAAGGAAAACTAATCAGTTAAATCTGCTGCTTGGAGGTGTTGATCCGGCCTACCGGGGTAAAGGCCTTGATGTGATGATGGGTGTAAAGATGATGCAATCGGCCATAGCACAGGGAAAAACAATCATCGATTCGCATCTCGAATTGGAAACCAACACCAAAGTACGATCCGAAATGGAAAAAATGGGTGGCGTAGTTTACAAGCGGTTCAGGATTTTCGGAAAAGATTTATAAGAGTCTCATTTGGCAGTCGCAGTTTTCACACGTCATTCTTGGTCATTTGCTGCGAATCATTAAAAGTCATTTTTTCTTTTTCCTTATTCCTTTTTTCCTGTCAGACTTTATGCTTTAGCTTTAAAGTTCCTGATAAATGCTATTTTTGCCTCATCAAACCGAATAAAATAGCGAAACTCAACCGTGGCAGATATCATCCAGTTACTTCCAGATTCCGTTGCCAATCAGATTGCTGCCGGAGAGGTCATTCAGCGGCCAGCTTCCGTAGTTAAAGAACTGGTTGAAAATGCCATAGATGCCGGTGCCACTCAGATTAAAGTGAACATCAAAGATGCAGGGCGAACCCTGATCCAGATTATCGATAATGGCTGCGGAATGTCGGACACCGATGCACGCATGGCTTTTGAACGACATGCAACCTCCAAAATCAGAACTGCCAGCGATATTTTTGCCATTCGGACCATGGGATTTCGAGGCGAAGCACTGGCTTCGGTAGCTGCCATTGCCGAAGTGGAACTCCGGACCAAAGAACACGACCAGGAGCTGGGAACTTTCATTCATATTTCAGGATCCAGCATCGTCGCCCAGGAACCGGTGAGGTGCGACAACGGCACCAATTTTCAGATCAAAAACCTTTTTTTCAACGTTCCGGCGCGACGTAAATTCCTGAAGTCGAATCCGGCTGAATTGAAACATATCATCAACGAAATACAGCGCATTGCTTTAGCTAATCCGGAAATCTCCATTTCGCTGCACCACAACGGAGCGGCCATTTACGAACTCTCCGGAACCAATAAACGGGTCAGGATAGTTTCCATGTTCGGAAAAAACATCAACCAGAACCTGATTCCTTTGGATACCGACACTTCTGTCGTGAAAATTACCGGGTTCATTGGTCAGCCCAAACATGCCAAACGGACTTTTGGAGAGCAATTCTTCTTTGTGAACAAGCGGTACATGAAACATCCGTTTTTCAACAAAGCCGTGATGCAGTCCTTCGAGAAAATCTTGCCACCC
Source organism: Bacteroidia bacterium (assembly GCA_037143155.1). Taxonomy (GTDB): domain Bacteria; phylum Bacteroidota; class Bacteroidia; order Bacteroidales; family Prolixibacteraceae; genus Aquipluma. The sequence continues at coordinate 5,405 of JBAWZG010000130.1, read as the reverse complement.
GATTCTTTTCCGTCCTATTTCATTTATTTCGACATTGATCCGGCCGACATTGACGTAAATATTCATCCGACCAAAACGGAAATCAAGTTCGAGAATGAATCGGCGATTTGGCAAATCCTGCAGGCCTCCATTCGCGAAGCACTCGGAAAGTTCAACATTGTTCCTTCCATCGACTTCGATCAGGCCGGAAGCGTTGAAATTCCGATGCCACTTCACCATTTTGGCGATGTCCGGGCTCCCGAAATCAAGGTAGATCCAACCTATAATCCGTTCGAAACTTCATCGTCTTCAAAAAGCCACTCAGGATCAGGGGGCAATTCTTCATCCAGACCAATCGAAAGGCCAGGCCTGACCAACTGGCAATCGCTTTATAAAGGACTGGAACCAAATTTCGATGAAAAACCTGAAAACCAGGAAGATGAACCGGTACAGTTTCGTATGGAAGAACAGCAAACCACGAAAAACTCGGTTCAGTTTAAAAATAAATACATCCTGACACCGGTTAAATCGGGATTGATGGTGATTGACCAGAAACGAGCCCATGAACGTATTTTATATGAACGTTTGATGCAGGTTCTTGAAAACAACGAGGTGGCAAGTCAGCAGCAGCTTTTCCCCGAAACCTTTGAATTGAACGCATCGGATGCCACCTTGCTGACCAGCATTCTACCTGAACTGCATGCACTTGGTTTTGACATCCGCGATTTTGGCAAGAACAGTTTTATTATCAATGGAACACCGGGCGTTTTGAATACTTCATCACCTATCGAAGTCATTGAGAGTCTGCTTGAAGAATATAAAAATTCACCGGCCAACCTTCAGGAAAAAGCACGCGAAACGGTCGCAATCTCGCTGGCTCAGGCCTCAGCAATTCCATACGGACAGACATTGAAGCCGGGAGAAATCAACGAACTGATCGACAACCTGTTTGCCTGTCAGACACCAAACTTTTCGCCCAAAGGAAAAAAGATACTCTCGATTATGCCACTTGATGATTTTGAAAAATTGTTGAAATGACAAATTGACTGAAAAGCCGGATGAAACCGGAAAATTGCTAATTTGGCGGATGAAGTTTAATGTTTAATGTCCAAAGTTTAAAGTTGGTGCGAATCTTGAACTAAAAGCTGCAAGTCGCAAATTATTAGAAACAAAAACGAATAACAATGCAAAATTTCAGACCCAGTATCAATACAATACCACCGGTTGTTAAAAACCTGATCATTATCAATGTGCTCATGTGGCTTGCAACCATTATCCTCCATATGCGAGGAATTGAACTTACCGATATTTTAGGACTGCATTATATTGAATCGCCCGATTTCAGGCCCTACCAGTTGATAACCCACATGTTTATGCATGACGACAGCGGCCCAATGCATTTAATATTCAACATGTTCGCACTTTGGATGTTTGGACGGGTTCTGGAAAGTGTTTGGGGGCCGAAGCGTTTTTTTATCTACTATTTTGTAACCGGACTGGGAGCTGCAGTACTGCACACCTTAGTCAATTATCTTCAGTTTCATTATCTGGCAGGCCATATGTCACCCGAAACAGTTCAGATGGTAATGACGCAGGGTACTGATATCTTTAATCAGGGTAAAAACTTTTCGGACCCGGCTGCCGGAAAACTAAATCTCATGCTGAACATTACAACAGTTGGCGCTTCCGGAGCCGTTTTTGGAATCCTGCTGGGTTTCGGAATGCTTTTCCCGAATACTGAGCTGATGTTGTTGTTTCCACCGATTCCGATTAAAGCTAAATATTTTGTTCTGGGTTATGGTGCTATCGAACTTTTCAGTGGAATTACAGGAATGGGCGCAAACATTGCCCATTTCGCGCACCTTGGAGGTATGCTTTTCGGTTTTATCCTGATTAAATACTGGAATACAAAAACAAACAACTTCTATTAATGAACCTTTTTGACGAAATAAAAGAATCATTCCACGAAGGATCAGCCTTAACTCGCCTGATTTATATTAATCTGGGGGTATTTCTGCTTGTTGGACTTGTGCGTGTATTCTTTTTTCTGGCCGGGTATGGAGATTCATTTCAGGAATGGATCATGGCATGGTGTGCTTTGCCTGCAGATTTTGGCATGTTGGCAAGTCGTCCATGGACTTTGATTACCTACATGTTTCTGCATTTCGATTTCCTGCATATCCTGTTCAATATGCTCTGGCTTTTCTGGATGGGTCAGATTTTTCTGGGTTATTTCGATCAGGGAAAACTAATCACCATCTATCTTTTGGGGGGAATTACCGGAGGGCTCGTCTATGTGGCCGGATACAATTCGTTTCCGGTTTTTTCTGAAATTGTTGCCGATTCAAGACTTTTGGGGGCCTCTGCCTCTGTGATTGCCATTGTTACCGCTTTAGCCATTCATGCTCCAAACCATACTCTTCACCTCATGTTTATCGGACCTGTGAAGATGAAATACATTGCTTTATTTTCGGTCGTAATGTATGTTATTGGCATTTCATCAACCAATGCAGGCGGCAATCTGGCTCATTTGGGTGGCGCTTTTTATGGAATAATCTATATTTTGATGCTCCGGAAAGGATTTGATCCCGGCAAAGGAATTAACCGTTTGTTATCGGGAACAAACAATCTATTCACCCCGAAACCCAAGGTAAAAATAAGCTACCGAAAACCGGTTGACGATATCGAATATAACCGCTTAAAAAATCGGGACAGAACCCGCATGAACGAAATCCTTGAAAAAATAAGTAAATCAGGCTACGACTCGCTATCCAAAGAGGAAAAAGAGATCTTGTTCCGAATGGGGAAAGAATAGCCTTGAAAAATTCCGAAGCTTATGATTTTGAAAAGTATCCTGAATTATTTTTTAGATTTCCCGTACAAAAATTTCCTTTTTGACTGAATGACTGCTTCATTGATGCTGGCATTTAACTCAAAGCCAATCAACAGAATCATAGACAGAAGATACATTAAAAGCATGATTACCAACAGCGTGCCGATCGATCCGTACAGTTTGTTATACTGCCCGAAATTGTTGATGTAATAGGAGAAGCCAACAAAAGTGATGACGCTTAAACCAGTCGAAAGAGTGCTTCCGGCAGAAATAAAACGCCATTTGGTTTTTTTGGCAGGAGCAAGATAATATAGAAATGAATTGGCAATAAAAAACAGAAAAAGAATCACAAACCATTTTCCGATGGTAAGCACGTAAAAAATGAAATGATCCTTCAGATAGCCATTGTCAACCAGGTAATTGATCACATGCTGGCCTGAGGTAATCAGTGCAATGGCTGTCGATACCAAAACAAAGAGGATGCCCACAAGTAACAAGGCAATCCATCGCTGACTCCACCACGAACGACGCTCAAAACTATGCAATGAAGCATCAAATGCGGTCATCATAGATGCAAAACCATTGGTCGAAAAGATAAGTGCCATAAAAAATCCAATCGAGAGCAGGTCTCCGCGCTGACGAGTTAAAATTTCCTTTACAGTTCCTTCAATTGCCGTAAAAGCTCCAGCCGGAACCATATCTTTGATCAGTAAAAATAATTGGTTCTGGAAATTCTCGATCGGAATATATGGAATCAAGGTAAAAAGGAAGATAATAGCGGGGAAAATCGCGATAAAAAAACTGTACGCAATAGCAGAAGCCCGTGTAGATAATGCTCCGTCGACGATACTCCGCCAGAAAAAGACCATCACATCGTACAATGCCATTCCATCAAATCCGGGGAAAGTGATTTTTTTTGCTTTGAGCAGAATTTTTCCCCAAATAGAAATCAGTCTTTTTAGAAATTTATCAGGCATCAACCCTGTTTTTCGATTCTTAACTGGTGAATTAACGAGCTGTTGTTTTTATTTTTCATAAGAAAATAAACCCTGAATGTACCAGTATTAGTTGTCAGGCTCCCAATGGCGTATTGAGCATCCTCCTTCCCTCCCTGATGAATTATGCTGAATTTTTTCGGTTTGTTCGATTTAAAAAACTCTGCAATGATTTGCTGAGCCTGAGATTTACTGTATACATCGTCGTGCGTTTGAACAACAAGTTCTACATTTTCATTGAAGAATTCAGCCAAAGCAGCATCGTTTCCACTCTGAATGCTAATTACAATTCCATCAGGAATTTGCGCAAATGCTACCGAGGTGAGTATAAAAAAACAGCCAATTAAGGATATCAGTTTCAAACTATATCTTTTCATGATAAACAATATTTGCACTAAAAACTTTCGGCGTGAATCAAAAACAAAAACCGTGCAATTCTTTATTTAAACAAATATCTTTGTAAAGATAACAAATTTCACACACGCGAATAATGAAAATTTGCCTTCTGGTAATCGGGAAGACTGACGAAGAATATTTACAAAAAGGAATTGAACTGTTTATGAAACGCATTCCTCATTATATTTCTTTTGAAATGAAAGTAATACCTGACCTTAAAAATTCGAAAAACCTCAGCGAAGAACAGCAAAAAGCAAAAGAAGGCGAACTGATTTTGCAGCAGTTGACTTCATCGGATGAATTACTTTTACTCGATGAGCAAGGATTTGAAATTTCATCGGTTGACTTTGCACGGTTTTTGGAGAAGAAGATGATTTCAGGAATTAAACGGCTGGTTCTTTTGATTGGCGGTCCATACGGTTTCTCCGAAAGCGTCTATGCAAGGGCAAATGGCAAAGTTAGTCTTTCGAAAATGACGTTTTCGCATCAAATGGTGAGGCTGATTTTTTTGGAACAACTTTACCGTGCCATGACCATCCTGAAAGGGGAACCCTATCATCATCAATAAGACAAGGATAAAGTCAAGAAGAAAAAGGAAAAAATTTATTTTGTAGCATGAAGGAATTAAGAAAGTATATATTATCAATACTTTCCATCGTATTTTTTATGATGGCTGTTTTTCAGGAGCACCAAACTCTGAATCACCATCCTGAACTAAAACTAATTGAGACTTTCCGGAAAACTTTATTGAACCAGGAGTCCAAACTATCAAGCAATCTGGATGATGCAGAGAAAAAATTGGCCGATAGTACATCCACAACAAATTACCTTTCAAATTTTTCATACCTGAATCATTTATTCGGCGATGAAGGTCTTGGGTTTATCATTTTCAAGGATCAGAGAATGGTATTTTGGTCGGATAACCAATTTGCATTTCCGAACAGTTCCAATATTTTATTGACTCAGGATCGGCTAATCACCTTGCCAAACGGAATATATTCCGTTCAAAAAAGAGTGATTGGCAAATACCAGCTGGTCGGACTGGTTAACCTCAAAAACAATTATACCTACGAAAACCAATTTCTCGAAAACACTTTCCAGGCTCCATTCGACCTGCCAGCCGGATATCAAATTACATCTGCAAAGGATAAAAATGCACATGAGATCCGGGATGAAGCCAATGAATATCTATTTTCGGTTCT
>JBAWZG010000129.1:0-12106 GCA_037143155.1 Bacteroidia bacterium | reverse complement strand
TTCGAGGCAATCACGTAAAATTTCTTGGGTGGCAGCACTTCACTGGTTTTAAATTGATAATCGATGCCTGAAGTAAACTTCAGGCCGGTAAGATTAATCGGCTGATCTCCGGTATTTTTAAGTTCAATAAATTCGAATGATTTTCCTGAAACAATTTCTGTAGCCGTAACCGAATCGGTTGGATGGTAATGCAATTCGGTAACTTTGAGTTTGGAATAATCTTCAGTGATTTCAAGCAGATCGAGTGCAGCCAAAGCGCTCCATTCTTCCCCGATTTTCACTCTGGCTTTGATTGATGCAGTACCCTTCAGGTCGAGCAAATTGCCGGTTTTAATTTCTTTGGCTGTCGAATTTAATGCACCACCAACCAGTCGAGGATCACTACCATCAAGTGTGTAATAAATTTGACCCAAATCGGCTGACACCGCAATTTGGTAATTTCCGGTAACAGGACAACTTGAAACATCAATTACAGTGTTGTTTTTTTTGAAAACCGGTGGATTAAAATTTACATACAGCTTGGCAGCTTTTAGCTGATCGATTACAATTTGAGTGCGGAAAGGAACAAATCGGGCATAAATATCTTTGATTTCTTTGTCCCAGTTATCAAAAGTAAAAGGAGGATTGGCTCCGGTTGTGAAATCACCCCACCTGGCTGATTCTGCAACAATGGCTTTGTAAATTTGGTCGACTCTTTTCTGAAAACGTTGATGAACTACTTCCGGAACAAATACACCTTTGTTAAAAAAATTCCGGTAGGCCCGGTCAGCAAACCGCTGTCTATATTCTTTATTTGCCGTTAATTTGGTGTGAAGAGAACCTGGATGAAATCTGCTCAAATCGGTTACCCACATGTTTAATTGCATTCTATTCTCATACAATCCAGCTCCGGGTCCTTCTCTTTCAATCATCATGGTATGTTCTGAATCATGTGTGAGAAAACTGAATCCGGATGATTTGTCATCCCGTCTGTCGATGGCAAAAAAATTGTTTGGGCCACTATTTCCCCCAAATGCCGAAGTTGGTGAATCAAAATTTCCTGTATAAAATATGACCTGCATGTAATCAATCAGGTTGTCAATGTTGATTATTACTTCTCCTTTTTTTTTAGGTTTTCCAGTTTCGTCTTTTCCTTCAAGTGCATAATAAGCTGCATTGGTAGTAAATCCTGTTTTGCACAAATTATAAATTTTCTCCCAGGAGTCAAGATTGCCATCAGTTGCTTCCACCTGGTAAACCCAATTTTCAGTATTTACTTTTACGACATCGTAATCTTCTTTATTTCCACCAAAATAATCAGCTGCATAATTTGCCTCTGCACGTTCCTCAGTTTGGTATAATCCCCAATACATTCCGTTCAGGTATAAATGATAATACCGGCTGCGGGTATAGGATTCGCCCATATCTCGCTGGGTATCCCGCGAAAAAACTTCCCTGACTGCTGTGTTCCGGTTTTTGTTATCACCGGGGGGTTGAGACCAGGCGTAGTTTTGCTCGCAACGCAAATCAATTTTGTCAAATTCTTTGACACCTTCCTCCTCAAACAACGGAAAATTAAGCTTTGAAGCGCCATATTCCTGTCTGAAAAACAGACGGAAAGCATGTTTCGGAAAATTGTCGTGACGACTCCAGCCACCGCGGATGCGAAGTCCGGCATTGATGTTGAATCCTGGTTTTCCTGATGGATTGATCAACTCAACCGAACAAATTCGCTCCCAATTTTCGCCGTGTCCCGCAGCGTTTACATAAATCCCAGTTGCTTCATTAAAAAGATTTTCGATATCTGTAACTACAGAAATGCTGGGGATGTCGGTTAAAGCGCCTCTCATCAGTCCTGAAAATTTTGGATCGCCGGTAACTTTGGTATCCATTTCGAGATCAATAATCTGGTTATTGACATATGATCCGGCAGGCCAGTTTCCACCTGGATTAGTTTGTGTAATCACCTGATCCAAATATATATAGGTCTGAGTCAACGGAAAAGTAGCATCAAATCCATCCTTTTTTAATGAAGCACGCACAATAAAACAGGGTGTTTTTGACCGACCAGCGATACTCGCTGGATTAATTGAAATTGTTTTCGATTTTCCTCCATTTTGAACGGTCGGTGAAGTTTGGGGATTGCTTCCATCGACAGTGTATAAAATGTTGTAGGTTTGGTCGGGAACAGTTAGCTGAAGGTCAAACGGGCTGGTATAAAATCCGTTGGGCTGACTGAAAACAACTTTTACCGAATCAGTGGTTTGTGGAAGTGGAAGCTCGGCAGCAATCGAAAAGTCGAAATAAAAGTCAGCGTTTGTCTTAGATGAATTAAATGACTGAATGGCGATCAGGTTTTCACCTTCTTTCAGAGGAATGTCATGAGCAGGTAAAGTGTAGTTTACAAATGTGCCCGATTGATGTTCCTTGGTGGCCAATCCATCAAAGGTCAGGCTATCCGGCGCATATACCCTAATAACTTCCTCCCCGTTTATCCAGAGAACAAAACCATCGTCAAAATTTACCGAAAAAACCACATCTTTCAATTTTGAAAGATTCATCACGGTAAAAGGTGATCGGAAATATACCGTTGAATAACCATTCTGCATGTCCGAAAGCAAGGTGCCACCAGAACCTGTGCCAAACCTGAACGGTGAAATGCCCGATGCCCACGTTGAAGCGTTATAATCACTTGCCATCCAGTTTGGCGCAATGACTGAGGCATCTTTGCCTTTCAGATAAATATAGTTGGAGGATGGTCCGAATGTGATCTGGGCATTTGCCCATAGTCCGGTAAGCAGCAGAATAAAAATTGAAATATAGTATTTTCGGATCATGATAGTAGTTTTGATTAGGCGCTGAAAAATACGAAAATAAGCGATGCGATTATACATGCAAAGAAATTCTTCTTATAGTAAATTCCATTACTCAATCCTTTCATGCTTCAGCCATTCCTTCATCGAATTTCCTACCTTTGCACCGAATATCTGAAATGAGATTTTGCCATGGAAAACCCGATTTGTAAACTTTTCGGAATAAAATATCCGATTATTCAGGCTGGAATGGTTTGGTGCAGTGGCTGGAGGCTGGCCTCGGCTGTCAGTAACCACGGTGGATTGGGATTGCTTGGTGCTGGTTCCATGCATCCTGAAATGCTCCGCGAGCATATTCAAAAGACCAAACTGGCCACCAGCAATCCGTTTGGTGTCAATGTTCCGATGTTTTATCCTGAACTGGACGCCATCATGAAAATTATTGCCGAAGAAAAGGTTCCGGTTGTTTTTACTTCAGCCGGAAGTCCGAAAAAATATACCGAATGGTTGAAAGATCGTGGAATTATTGTTGCTCATGTGATTGCCAGTTCTGCTTTTGCCCTGAAATGCGAAGAGGCCGGAGTCGATGTTTTGGTGGCCGAAGGTTTTGAGGCCGGTGGCCATAATGGCAAAGAAGAAACAACTACCATGACGCTGATTCCCGCGGTGCGACGGGTAAGTTCGTTACCACTTTTGGCTGCTGGAGGAATTGGAACCGGCGATGCCATGCTGGCCGCAATGGCTCTGGGCGCCGATGGTGTTCAAATCGGATCGCGGTTTGCCATTTCCGAAGAATCTTCGGCTCATCCGGATTTTAAAAAACTGGTTACTGGCTTGAATGAAGGCGATACCAAACTTGCACTGAAAAAAATCGGTGCAGTCCGGCTGATCAAAAATGAATTCTTCCAAAAAGTCGACCAGTTGGAACAGGAGGGTGCCAGTGCCGATGCGCTGAGGGTTTTGCTTGGTCGTGGCCGGGCAAAAAAAGGAATGTTCGAAGGTGATCTGCAAGATGGAGAACTGGAGATTGGACAAGTGGCATCGATTATCGATGAAGTACTTCCGGTAAAAACAATCATGGAAAACTTGCTTCAGGAATACCGGCAAGCCAAAGAACGCCTAATTAATTTGAAAATTGATTGATTTGAAAATTTGAAAATGATTTTCAATTTTCAAATTGGCTCATTTTCAAATCTTCAAATTTCAACTTTTGCCTTTTTTACTTTTTACTTGACTATGATACATTTTGAACGTACCAAATTAGCAAACGGGCTCACAGTGATTGTCCATCAGGATCAGACTACTCCGATGGTTGCAGTGGATGTTTGCTACAACGTGGGCTCGCGCGACGAACATCCCGATCGCACCGGCTTTGCCCATCTTTTTGAACACCTGATGTTTGGAGGTTCGAAGAATATTCCAAGTTACGACGAACCGCTTCAGAAAGCTGGCGGCGACAACAATGCTTTCACTTCCAACGATCTGACCAATTATTACCTGACCGTTCCAAAAAATAACCTGGAAACCGGTTTCTGGCTCGAATCAGACCGGATGCTCGAACTGGCTTTTTCAAAATCGAGTCTCGATGTGCAGCGAAACGTGGTTATCGAAGAGTTCAAACAGCGGCAGCTGAATCAGCCGTATGGCGATGTGTGGCCCTTGCTGCGCCAGCTGGCCTATAAGGTTCATCCATACCAATGGCCAACCATAGGACGCGAAATCAGTCACATCGAACAAGCCACCATGCAGCAGGTTAAAGACTTCTTCTTTGCCCATTATGCACCCGACAATGCGGTGCTGGTAGTTACCGGCGATGTTGATTTTAACGAGGTAGTGAAACTGGCAGAACGCTGGTTTGGTCCGATTCCAAACCGGAACGTGAAGCCACGCAATATTCCGCAGGAACCTGTTCAAAAGGAAATACGTGAGCAGACTGTGATCCGGGATGTGCCCAATGACACCATTTATATGGCCTACCACATGGCAGGCCGGCTCGATCCGGTTTACTTTGCCACCGATCTGGTTTCTGATGTGCTTTCAAACGGAAATTCATCGCGGATGTACAAGAACCTGGTGCAGAAGAAAAAACTGTTCACTGAACTGGATGCCTACCTTTCTGGTGATTATGAGCCTGGATTGTTTGTAGTCTCAGGAAAGCCAAGCGACGGAATATCGCTTGAAACGGCCCGTATAGAAATTGAGAAAGAGCTCGAAAGTATGAAGCAGGATCTGGTCAGTGATTACGAATTGGAGAAAGTGAAAAATAAACTGGAAGCTACCATTGTTTACGGCGAAATGAATTACCTGACCAAGGCGATGAACCTGGCAACCAATGAAGTTCTTGACGATGCCAGCCTGATTAATTCGCAGGTCGAAAGTTACCGCTCGGTTGATGCAGAACAAATCCGTGAGGTTTCACAACAAATTTTCAGGCCCGAAAACTGTTCGGTACTTTATTACCATGCTAAAAAATAAACATATGCTCGATCGCTCCATACAACCTACGGTCAATCCCATCGAACACATCGACATCGTTCAAGCCGAAAAACGAATACTTTCAAACGGAATTCCGGTATATTTTGTGAATGCCGGGACTCAGGATGTGGTTAAAATTGATTTTGTTTTCGAGGCCGGAACCTGGTTTCAAACAACCAATCTGGTGGCAAGCCTTTGCAATTCGATGCTCGAAGAAGGAAGCGCAAATTTTACAGCAGCCGAAATTGCCGAAAAATTTGATTTTTACGGAGGTCACATTCAGTTGGTTGTTGATCAAAACCAGGGATTCGTAAGCGTGGTAAGCCTTGTAAAACACCTGCCGGACATTCTGGAAGTGACGGAAGACCTTATCAAGCGGTCGGTATTTCCGGAATACGAACTGGAAGTACTGATTGCAAAAAACAAACAGAAATTTCTGCTCGAAAACGAGAAAGTGCGCACACTTTGCCAGAAAAAATTTACCCAGGTGATGTTTGGAGATGCGCATCCGTATGCCATCAACAATACGATTGAAGATTACGATCAGATCACACGTGAAGATTTGCTTCAGTTTTACCAATCGTTTTATCACTCCGGAAACTGCCACATTATTGCAGCCGGAAAAATTGACGAGCAGGTATTAGGACTTCTGGATGAACGTTTTGGCCGGAACGACTGGTTAAAAGCTCCGGTGATCATTCCTGAATATGAAATCTTTTCAGCATCAGAAAAGAAACACCATGTTGAAAAGGCGAATGGTATTCAATCAGCTATCCGGACAGGGAAATTCTGGGTTCCGAAGACCCATCCCGATTTTCATGCATTAACGATTCTTGTTACGATTCTGGGCGGTTATTTCGGTTCACGGCTTATGACCAATATCCGCGAAGAAAAAGGGTACACCTATGGAATCGGCAGCTTTATCCTGAGCCTGAAGAAGGCCAGTTATATGGTTATTTCTACTGAAGTGGGGAACGAATACCTTGAACCTACGCTGACTGAAATTGCTCTCGAAATGAAACGTCTGCAAACCGAACCGGTGTCCGAAAACGAGATGGAAACCGTGAAAAGTTACCTTTTAGGTGAGTTCCTGCGCGATTTTGACGGACCTTTTGCTCTGGCCGGAAGTTTCAAAGCCATCAACGATTTCGATCTGGATTATTCGTTTTACGATCAATACCTGAAAGTGCTTCGGAACATTACTTCAGCAGAACTTATGCAACTTGCACAGCAATACCTGAATCCGGAAGATTTTTACACGGTGGTGGCAGGAAGTAACTGAATTTGAAAATCTGGAAATTGGCTCATTCGGAAATTGCAGGAACTGCATCCTCTGCCATTTCCTGCCCACCACTGGGGCATTTAGGCAGCGGATTGTGAAGCTTTTGGCGAGCTTTTATGCGATTGGAATGGAGAAGTAAAATGTCGAACCTTTCCCTTTTTCTGATTCCATCCACATTTTTCCGCCAAGCAATTCAATAAAGCCTTTTGCAATGGATAGTCCAATTCCGGTACCTTCATATTTGCGTGTGGTGGCAAAATCTTCTTGTTCGAAGTTGCCAAAGATTCGGCTTTTGTATTCTTCCGAAATGCCAATACCGGTATCTTTAACGAAGAAATGATATTCGTTTTTATGCTTTTTGTGACCAATCGTTATCGTTCCGTGAGATGTAAATTTGACTGCATTATCAATTAACTGATGGAGTATTTTAGTTAAGAGGTTTTCGTCAGTAAGTATACTCTGTTTGGTCTTTTCGGGCATGGAAATGGTATTTTTTTTTTGCTGACAGGAAATTTTGAATTTTTCGTTCATACGACCAAACAGATCAGACAAGATAACTTCTTTTTTATTTAGTTTCTGATTACTTGAAGCCAGCAGCGAAATATCCATAATGTTGGTTACCGTATTTAAAAGGCGATCAGAGCTCTCGTTGAGCATCCTTAAATAACCTTCTTTTTCCAAATCTGAAGAGGTTGGATCGCTTATAATTTGACTAAAACCCAAAATTCCATTCAAAGGAGTCCGGATTTCGTGCGAAATATTGTTCATAAATGCAGTCTTCAGCCTGTCGCTGGCCTCTGCCCGTTCTTTTTCTCTGATTATTTCCTGTTCGTCTTTTTTTCTTTGGGTGATGTCTTGCTTTATAGCGAGGTAATTTGTGATTTTTCCGGATTCATCGTGAATGGGGGTAAAGGAAGCGCTCTCCCAATATTGATCTCCGTTTTTCTTCCGGGTAATCCATTCGCCCTGCCATTCTTTTCCGGTAGTAATGGTATTCCAAAGATTTTGGTATAGCGCTTTTTCTGTCTGTTCAGGCTGTAGTATCCTTGGATTTTTTCCGATAGCTTCCTCTTTACTATAACCTGTAACTGTTGTAAATGCTTTGTTGACATATTCAATACTGCCATTCAGATCAGTAACGGCAACAATTACAGGACTTTGCTCAACGGCCAATGAAAGTTTTCTGATTTGAATGTCTTTTTGTTTCTTCTCGGTTATGTCCCTGATAAAACTTAAAACCCGATCTTCTCCCAGCGGAGCCAGTCTTGCTTCGAAAAACCAAAGCGTGCTTTCGTTGCAGATGACATACTCGTAGGTAGTCAGATTTTGCTGTTCAATACATTCGTTGATTTTTCGGATATGTAAATCAGCGGTTTCTGCATCAAATAATATTTTTACATTGGAACCTATAATAAGATCTTCAGGAACCAGTAGTTTTTGGGAGTGACTGGCATAATATTCCTGGAATGTTCCGTATTTGTCAATAACAAACATCAGGTCTGGTACAGCATTAATGATCGCATTTAATCGCTCATTTTGCTGCCTTATTTCTACTTCGGCCAGTTTTTTCTCTGTAATATCAATGTTAACTCCTTTCAATGAAACGAGCTTGCCATTTTCAAAAACAGGTACTACATTATTTTGCCACCATCGCGTTGTTCCGTTCGGCAATACAATTCGAAGTTCAACTACTTCCAGCTTATTTTCTGAATAGTTGGTGGTCTGAAGGTATTCTACAACTTTTAAATCATCAGGATGTACAACACTAATAAAGTAATCATACAGTTTTTCCTCATTTTCCCCAGGTTGCAACCCCAATTGCCGATAGTAGTTTTTTGAACAGGTAAATTGGTTGGTAACCAGATTGTGCTCCCAACTGCTCATGTTGGCGATTTGTTGTGCGTAATTCAGGTCTCCTTCACTTTGTCGCAGAGCTTCTTCCTTTTGCATCAAATCTGTAATATCTATGGCAGTGGCTGACAAAAATTGTGGAATATTATTCGAATCTACGATAACGGATGCATTCATCAGGCTGGGGAAAACGCTGCCATCTTTTCGGGTTCGCCAAATCTCTTCAGCTGAGAACTTCCCATATAGTTTTAGTAATTCAATAGCTTCTTCAACCCGGGGCTTTTGTTCCGGATTATGGAAAATATTTAGATTTTTTCCGATTAATTCATCAGGTTCACATTGATGCATCCGGGCAAATTCCTGGTTCACATAGATTAAAACTCCATCGAGAGTCGTTATGGCTGATCCGTAATTGGCCTGATCGGTAATGGTGCGAAACTTGCTGACTTCCTGCACTGCCTTTTCGCGTTCTTTTTCAACTTCAATGGCATCAAATGCAAAACTAATGTCGCCAGCAACTTCTTCAAGCAACATAATTTCTTCGTGATTGAAGAAATGTGGCACATTGGAATATAAATTGAAACTGGCAATTACTTTTCCGGATTGTTTAATGGGCAAAGCAATGGATGACCGGTATCCCCGTTTCAGGGCCTCCTTTCTCCAGGGAGCCATGTGTGGATCATTTTCAATGTCGTTGCATACGAAATATGTACCTTCGCGCAAGGCATTTCCAGTGGGACCGTGACCTTCAGGTGAATCGGAAAGTGAAATTTGTTTGATATGCGAAAGGTAGCCGTCTTCCCAACCTTTAATAACCGCAGGTTTAACTGTTTTGGATTCTTCATCGAGCAATCCGATCCAGGCCATTCTGAATTTTCCAAAATCAATGGCAATGGAACAAATTTCATCCAACAGTTTATCCTTGTCTCTGATATATACAATGGCCTGATTTACATGACTGATTACGGCATACAAACGATTGGCCCGTAAGATTGACTCTTTAGCCAGTTTCCGTTCGGTAATATCAATCAGCGTTCCCGAAACTCCAACAAACTGCCCTTCTTTATAAATAGCTTTGGATGAAAACCTGATCCAATGAGGTTCTGCGCTTGCTGACAAGATTTGATATTCATCTTGTATTTCAATGCTCTTCTGTATTTCTTCAAATCTTTTTTGCAGTTGTTCACGGCTTTCTCCAACATAATCAAGGAAATTCTTGCCAATGACTTCTTCAGGTAAGTAACCCAGCAACCTGGTAATGGATGGACTGATAAAGGTTATTTTGGCCTGGTTATCTATTGTGTAAATAACATCTGAAATGTTTTCAATTAAATCTTTATATTTTGCTTCGCTTCGTCGAAGTGCAATTTCTTTTTCTGCTTTTCCAATATATATTCCAAGTTTTACAGCAATTGAGAACAGTAATTTAGCTTCTTCAGGCAGGAAAGCCTTCTCATCGGAGCCTGTTTTATTATCCGGGTAACAAACTTCAATATACCCAATAATTTGGTGATTGGATATTATTTCCTGTTGTAAAGAATTCGCTGTCTTTTCAAAATTCGGGGTCTTAAATTCTTTTTCATAGATTTGAATGGAGGCCTCGGTAATTTCAGGGAATTGCCAGCTGGGCGGAATTATCTGTAAAATCTTCTCACACACTTCATCGATCGGAAATGCTGAATCGCTCATTAGTTCGGCAATCTGATTATGGCAATTCAGTTCTTTAAGTCTTTCCTGAAGATTAAGTTCGATGGATTTTCGTTTGTTTAACTCACTCAGTAATGATTGCTTTAACGTACTGATCTCCTGCTCAAGTTCTTCAAACTGTTTAATTCGTTTTTCACCTTCATTAATTTGTTCCATGAGCTAATGACTTGGGTGTTCAGCTTATGTGGCTAAAAAACATTGCAATTTAATGCTTTTTTTGATTTTTATTCGGTTTCAATTGCAAAAAATGAAAAACATCGAAAACACATCGACCAAATGAAACAGGAAGTGTCGGATTTCGGACTCGATTATTCATTCTACGACGAATATCTCCATGTTTTACGGAACATTACTTCACAAGAACTGATGCAATTGGCTCAGCAATACCTGAATCCGGAAGATTTTTACACGGTGGTGGCAGGAAGTAAACCTTAATTTGAAGATTTGAAAATTGGACGATTTGGAAATTAAAGAAACTGGATTGGTATCCTTTGCCGTTGACTTCAGTCAACGGTTAAAAGCAAAAAATTTATTTGGGCTTTAGCCCTTACTTTTATGGCTAAAGCCGACCAATTCATTCACCAATTTATCCGTCAGCTAAAGCTGACGGCAAAGGATAGCCTTGCAGCACAATTGGATATTCCTATTCAAAATACCTGAACTCCTCTACCAGCAAGCGGTAAAGCTCTTCGCGGACTTTTTTGGTAAGTTCCTGAATTTTGGCAAATAAGTGGTGAATATCTTTCAGACCTTTTCCTAACAAACCGTTAATCTTTTGAACAAATAATTATTCATCACAGGGTTTTCCTACTTTTGTGCCAGATTAGATCTCGTTTTGAAGACACATGACAGAAAATATATCCATATCCAATCCATCTGAAATACTTCCCGACAAAAAACGGATTCGCATTGCTGTTGCGTTGGTTTATTTCAGTCTTGGGCTTTGTTTTTCGTCGTGGGCAAGCCGTATTCCGGATATCAAAACCGCCCTTCATCTGAATGACGCTATGTTTGGCACCATTCTGTTTGCTTTGCCCATAGGGATTTTCCTGATGATGCCAATCTCTGGTAGGCTCGTGACCCGTTTCAGCAGCCGAAAGGTTTTGATGTTTGCTTTGCCGGGATATACCATTTGTCTGACGAATGTGGGTTTGGTTCATGAAGGCTGGCAACTGGCCATTGCCTTGTTTATTTTCGGTGTGTTCGGAAACATGTGCAACATTGCCACGAACACGCAGGGTGTTCTTACTGAACGCATATACGGGCGACCGATTATGTCGTCTTTTCACGGAGGCTGGAGTCTGGCTGGCTTTACCGGGGCATTGATCGGACTTTTGATGATTAATCTGAAAATGACCGTTTACTGGCATTTCGTGACAGTTGTATTGCTGGTTTGGACGATCGTATGGATTAATTTTCCTTTTCTGGTGAAAACTTCTTTAGCTCAACGACTTGTCGAACCTAAACGAAAATTTTTCAGTAAACCAGATCACGATTTGTTCCAGCTTGGAATCATAGCATTTTGCAGTATGGCCAGCGAAGGGATTATGTTCGACTGGAGTGGCATTTATTTCAAAGATATTGTGCAAGCGCCGCCATCATTGGTAATTCTGGGGTATACCTCTTTTATGATCATGATGGCTACAGGCAGGTTCCTTGCTGATTACCTGATCTCAAAAATTGGAAGAAAACTGTTGATGCAAATCTGCGGAGTCCTGATTTCGACGGGATTGTTTACAGCGGTATTCCTGCCATACCTGGTGTCAAGTACCATCGCTTTCATGATGGTTGGTCTGGGTGTTTCGAGCATTGTTCCCACTGTTTACAGTGCAGCCGGCCGTCATCCGGTGATTCCACCAGGAATCGCAATTGCTACCGTATCGAGTGTAGGTTTTCTCGGCTTCTTAATGGGACCACCCTTGATTGGGCATATCTCAGAGGCATTTGGTCTGCGCTATTCTTTTGCCTTGATTGGTATTTTCGGTATCGGCATTACGCT
>JBAWZG010000128.1:0-12117 GCA_037143155.1 Bacteroidia bacterium | reverse complement strand
AAAATGTATTCACCGAAGAATTCACCAACCTATCTCGAAAAATCCATTCTGGATGATGAGTTTTCAGCCTCGGTTGGTGAAGAAAAAGAACCGGAGCATGAACACATCTTTGATGGCGAAAGTTATGTTTGCGTAATTTGCGGATTCACTTATAATCCTGAAGAAGGCGATCCTTCGATGGGCATTCCTGCCGGAACACCTTTTGAAGATCTGCCCAGCGATTATAAATGTCCGATCTGCAATGCCGGAAAAGAGTATTTCAAGAAAGTTTAAGTAGTGGCTAATCGAATTACCCCTTGTCATTATTGGTCATTTGCTTCGCGTCATTCACGGTCATTTATTGTAACCCAAATACTGACCTAACATTAAATGACTATGAATGACTTAATGACTATATATGACAAAACTTTGAAACGTTTCAATCATTTAATTATTTTAGCCTCCAATTAAGATGAACAACATGGAAAGCAAAAAATACAACATCGCATTGACACAAATATCGCTGGATGCAACTCCGGAAGTAAATCTGAAAAAATGTTTGGAATGGATCCGGAAGGCATCGCGGCAAGGAGCCCAGGTAGTTTGCTTACCCGAATTATATAGTTCATTCTATTTTTGCCAAAGCGAAAATCACGATTATTTCGATTTAGCCGAACCGTTGCACAACGATTCATACAAGGCTTTCAGTGCATTGGCAGCAGAGTTGGGGGTTGTTCTGATAGTACCATTTTTTGAAAAACGGGCTATCGGATTATATCATAATTCAGCCTACATTATTGATACCGATGGAACAGAAGCTGGCTTGTACCGAAAAATGCACATTCCGGACGATCCAAGTTATTATGAGAAATTCTATTTCACACCGGGAGATATCGGCTTCAAAGCTTTCGAAACCAGTGTGGGAAAAATCGGAACCTTGATTTGCTGGGACCAATGGTATCCGGAAGGAGCCCGGCTTACCGCTTTGCAAGGCGCTGAAGTACTTTTCTACCCCACTGCCATTGGCTGGCATCCGCATGAAAAAGCACAATACGGTCAGAAACAATACGATGCATGGCAAATAGTTCAGCGGGGACATGCAGTTGCCAACGGAATTTTTGTGGCGGCCTGCAACCGGATTGGTTTCGAGAAACCGGTGGAATCATCGGCGGGTATTGAATTCTGGGGTGCTTCTTTTATTGCCGGTCCTCAGGGAGAAATCCTGGCTCAGGCTTCACACGATAAGGAAGAAATCATCATGGCAGAAGTTGATCTTGCCCTGATGGAAGATGTTCGACGCAACTGGCCTTTTCTTCGCGATCGGCGGATTGATGCCTATGGCGATATCGCAAAGCGGTTTATAGATTAGATAACACATTTATACAGGATTGGCCTCGATTTGAGCTGAATTTATCCGGTTAATCAACACTTCGGATATTGGCATTTTCCGAAGCAATGATTCGACCCAGGCGGTGAAATCAAAAATTCTCAGAATTTGCTTCTCAAAAACGTCCTGATGAATTTCAGTGAACTCTTTCATGGTTTTCTCAAGCAATTGCTGCCGTTTAAGAGGAACTGCCGGAAGTTCTTTGTTTAAAAACCGGAACAGGAAACTTTCAATCTTGTAATCTTTGGCGATATCCATTAAATCGCGCTTCATCGACCGGATTTCATACCTGATCAAATCAAAATCTCCCAATTTGTATAGAATCATCAGGTTTACCAGCCGAATGGTTCGGTATAAAGGCAGATAGTAATAATTTTTTCCCCGCAAAATAATCTGATTCAGGAACTTATGCGCCTTATGAAATTCCGAATTTCCAAAATAAATCAGTGAAGTATATAAACAAAGTTCAGCCTGGCGGGCTCTGTTCAGGCTAAAAAGTTTATCGTATAACGATTCTTTGTAGGTATTCATCAGTCGCAAAGATGAAGCGAAATCGCCTTTGTCGAGAAAAGGAAACAATTCATACAAGAAAGTAATACAGGTAAGATTTATCTTGAAACCTATTGACTGACTTTCTATTGACTTTAACTGATTGATGAAATAATCCATTCCTTCGTAATTACGAATACTCCGGAGGCTTTCGAGAACACCTTCAAGTGTACTCAGGTAATAAATCGGTGGATTGCTCCAAAAATGCTTGTTTGCTTCGAAAAGATTATTCAGTTCGATGTATGAATTTAATGCCGATTTATAATCACCAACACTGATCAGATAGTTGGATTGAAAAAGCTGGTGCAACTTACTGATCTCGAAATTATCCACATCCTGTGAAGTAACAATACTTATTTCGCTAAATATCAAATCATTGAGTTCATCTTTTTGTTTTTGAGACCTTGCATGACCTTTATATACAATCCGGTGTTTCAGATCCTCATATAACGACGATTGTTCGTTGATTTTCCGGACGTGTTTTATTGCTTCGTTCAGTTTAAACTGTTTTTTTAGAAGATTTTTTTCACTTAGATTCGGGAAATTCAAGGCCAGTAAATAATCCAGTTCAAGCCGCGAAGCAAGCAATAATACGTAGTAATTCTGATACTTTTCTGCTTGCTCCATAACCAATTCAAGTGTAGAAAAACATTCATCGAACATCGATTTTTCGTATAATATCCTAACCTTTAGCAACTTATTGAAAAGAGAATAGAAACTATCCTGCTCTTTTCTTAAATCAAGCATCGAATCGAGCAACAATTCGTAAAGATACTTTACCGTAGTTTCGACCGAAGCTCCGGGCCGGACTTTCAGAAATTCCGACACCAGATTCTCAGTAGATAATTCACTGTTTTTCTCTATCACATCATATAAAAGAATGTAATCAGATTTCGCTTTATTCCGCATCGATCGAATCCTGAACGCCTTCTTCTCTGCCAATGTCATGGAATGTTCGAGCAAAATAAGTGAATGAATTTTAGACATATCTTCAGAATGTAAATTATGTGTCAATATTAGTTTGAAATTACTGATTTTTCGTGATTTATTCAAAAAAACATTAAATATAATATCTGCATATCAACAGTTTAAAATCAATAAATAATTTATACTTTCAATTTACAATTACCGGAATCCACTAATTATTGATTTTTTTCAGAATTGCTACAGTATATATTTGCTAAAAAAACAAAACTATGATACAAGCTAAAAAAATTGTCGTGGTAGGTAGTTGTAATACCGATATGGTTATCAAAGCTGACCGGCTTCCAGTTCCCGGCGAAACAATTTTAGGCGGAACTTTCTTCATGAATCCGGGTGGTAAAGGAGCGAATCAGGCAGTAGCTGCTGCCCGGATGGGTGGAAATGTCACCCTGATTTCCAAAACCGGGAATGATGTTTTTGGAAAACAATCCATGATGTTATATGCTGCCGAAAATATAAAAACAGATTACATCTTTTCAGATTCCAAGCATCCTTCAGGAGTTGCCATGATCACTGTGGATTCAAACGGTGAAAACTGCATTGTGGTTGCTTCGGGCGCCAATGCTTATCTGACCCCTGCTGACATTGACACAGCAATTAGCGAAATTGAAAGCAGCGACTTGATATTAATGCAGCTTGAAATTCCAATAGAAACCGTTGAATATGTGGCCGAACTGGCAACAAAAAAAGGTATTAAAGTTATTCTGAATCCTGCTCCGGCCAGGGCATTATCCAATGATCTTCTGAAACACCTTTATATTATCATACCGAATAAAAGTGAGGCTGAAATTCTTTCAGGAATTAAGGTTAGCGATATTGAGTCGGCCAAACAGGCAGCAGATATAATTAGTGCCAAAGGAGTTGATATCGTAGTAATTACGCTCGGCTCACAAGGTGCATTAATCAAGGAATATACTGAATACCATTTTGTGGAAGCCTTAAAAGTTGATGCGGTTGATACTACCGCTGCTGGTGATACTTTTTGCGGAACAGTATGTGTAGGGCTTTCTGAAGGAAAATCAATTCTTGATTCTGTGAAAATGGCTGCCCGTTCCGCAGCACTCACGGTTACCCGAATGGGCGCACAGGCATCATTGCCTTATCGTTCAGAATTATCATCACTTGATGTCGAACAATTAAAATCTTAATGATGAAAAAAATAAGATGGTTTGAAAACCACATTTCCGGCTACAGCCGTTTACTACTGATTTCTTTGCTTGTAATTTCAACGCTTTCAGTTCATGCTCAGAATGTTTCCAACATGAAGATATCAGGAACTGTTTCAGATAATGCAACCAACGAATCGATTCCAGGAGTTAACGTTGTTGTTAAGGATACACAAACCGGAAGCATTACCGATACAAACGGAAAATATTCCATCAATGCCCCGGTTGGCGGAACACTGGTATTTTCTTACATAGGTTATGAAAATATGGAAGTTAAGGTTGGCACGCAGGTCAAGATCGACGTTCGGCTTATGGTTTCTGTACTTTCGATTGACGAAGTTGTGGCCATTGGTTACGGAAAAACAACCAAAAAGGAAATAACCGGCTCAATTTCAACAGTAAAAGAAGATGATTTTAACCGTGGTTCTTTCAATAATCCAATTGGCTTGTTGCAGGGAAAAGTTGCCGGCTTAAATATTGTCAATCCGGATGGAGCCGATCCGCAGTCTAATTATCAAATTATTCTGCGCGGAACAAATACGCTGACATCTGGTCAGGGACCACTCATCATCATTGATGGTGTTGCAGGCGCTGATATGAAAAACATCAGTCCTGAGGAAGTGGAGTCAATCGATGTGCTGAAAGATGGATCAGCTGCTGCCATATATGGAACTCGAGGTTCGAACGGAGTGTTAATTATTACAACCAAAAGAGCCAAATCCGGACAAAGCAAAGTAGAATATTCAGGGATGTTTTCAACACAGGTTAATCCACGTGGTGTAAGAAACTTGACTGCCGACGAATTTAAATATGCTATTAATACCTATGCACCTGATAAAGTGTCAAATATTTACAGTGATAATGTAAACTGGTTCAAAGAAGTAACCCGCTCAAATCCTTTCAGTCAGCAGCATAATCTGGCAGTATCAGGAGGTAATGATAACTTTTCGCATCGGACAACTATTTTTGTGAATCAGGCTCAGGGTTTATTGCAAAATAACCAATCAGACAATTTTCTGATCAAGACCAACATTAACCAAAAAGCGCTGGAAAACCTCTTAACTCTTGATTATAACTTGTCTTACAGCCTTAGAAAATACAATCCGGCAAACTACGATATTTTCCGTCAATCATTTATTAGAAATCCTACAAGTCCGGTTTACGACCCTGCAAATATCACCTATGGTGGATACACCTATTTACCTGGTGCTGATTTCTATAATCCTGTTGCCATGCTCAATGAACGGACGCGTGATGGAAAAACTAACGATGCAAACGGAAACCTCAGGGCAACTTTAAAGCTTACCAAATCTCTGAACTGGGCGAACTTTTTCTCATATTCTCAGTCTGATTGGGAATCGAATTCATACATGACCAAATATTATCCCAGCCGTATCGGTTCCGGAGGAGTTGCCGAAATTGACAACGGACGAAGCTCTGATACACAGTTCGAAAGCACTTTTAACTATTCAAAGGTAATTGAAAAGCATAGTTTGCAAGCTCTTGCAGGTTATTCATATCAGAAAATCATTTCAAACGATTCGTATATGGTTAATTCCGGATTCGATTCTGATTACTACGGAGTGAATAATATAGGTGCCGGATCGGCACTTTATAACGGAACTGGCGAAATGGGATCTTTTAAAAGCCAAAACCAGCTTGTTGCATTCTTTGGAAGGGTCATGTATAATTATGACGAACGTTTTCTGGCTTCTGCTTCAATTCGAAGAGAAGGTTCATCTCGTTTTGGACAAAACCATAAATGGGGATGGTTTCCTTCAGCAAGTTTAGGTTGGAGAATTAACCGCGAAGAATTTATGAAGAATATAAGCTGGGTGAATGACCTGAAACTTCGCGTTGGATTCGGAGTTACCGGAAACCAGGAATTCGAGGATTACAAATCGTTGACTTTGATGCAGCGAAAATTAAATTCAAGTTTTCTCTACAACGGCGAGTGGATCAATACATACTATCCAAAAACGAACCCAAATCCGGACCTGCGCTGGGAAAAGAAACAGGAATTCAATATTGGTCTGGACTATGGCATTCTAAATGGACGTATCTCAGGAACAATCGATTATTATTACCGATCGAGTACCGACCTGCTTTATACTTTTACGGTATCGGCCCCACCTTATCTTACCGACCAGCTTTTCACCAATGTAGGTACAGTAAGCAACCGGGGAATTGAGTTGGCTCTTAATGCGATAGCAGTTAAAAAAGCCAGATTCATTTGGAATACAACAGTTACTTTCAGTAAAAATGTGAATAAACTGGTGAAGTTTTCAAATGCAGAATTCACCAATAAATCAATGGATATTGGTTGGTTAGGTGGTTCATTCCCATTGAATTGTCAAAAACTGGAAGAAGGAAAACCAATTGGTACATTTTATGGTCCTGTATGGATTGGTGTGGACGCAACTGGACATGACATATTAAAAAACCAGAATCCGGTAGGCCATGTAGCCCCTGACCAATGGGAACCCATTGGAAATGCCAATCCCAAAGCCATGTTAGGCTGGAGCAATACGTTTACCTATACAAATTGGGACCTCAATTTCTCATTACGGTCGCAGATTGGCGGTAAAGCCCTGAATATGTACCGCTTGTATTACGAAAACTGGCAGAGTATCGGTCAAAATATTGTCAATACCCAACTTCAGAATCCCGGATTTACCGGTTTAGGTCAATATTCGTCAAAGTATGTTGAAGACGCTACTTTCCTGAAACTGGATAATATATCGCTGGGATACAATTTCAGGATGGTAAGCAAGTATATCTCCAAACTCAGGCTTTCTGCTACGGCCCAAAATGTTTTCTGCCTTACAAAATACAAAGGTCTGGATCCGGAAGTAAGCCTGAGTGGCCTCACTCCAGGAATTGAGAGTCTAAGCTATTATCCGAAAACTACGGTGCTATCTTTTGGAGTCAATGTTTCATTTTAATTGTTAACACCTTGTCAATCATGAAAAAGAAAATAATTATTGCCTCACTTTTCCTTACAACTCTGTTAGGATTGGGTTCATGCACCGACCTCAATGAAAAAGTTTACTCGGATATTCCCGTAGAGGCTTTTTTCAAATCAGAAAACGACTTAATCATGTTTGCGGCCACGGCCTACACCAAATTGCAAAAGTATCCCGAAGAATTCAGTTTATGGTCGCTTGGCGAACTTGCTTCGGACGAATTGGTGGCTCCCGGTCGCGATGATGGCATGGTCTGGGACAATGGCCGTTGGAACGACATCCAAAAACACCAGGTGAGCCCAACAAATAAAATACTCACACTATCCTGGGCAAATGTATTTGAAGGTATTTCGGCCTGTAATGAAGTGATCTTTGCAGCAGAAAAATCGTCAATTACTTTTCCTGAAAAGGATCGTATGATTGCAGAAATAAAAATCCTGCGCGCATTCTATTACTACTGGGCCATAGATTATTGGGGAAATATTCCTTTTACATTTGATACCGAGAAAATACCACCACCACAAAAAGACAGGAAATTCGTTTTTGCTGCCATTGAAACTGAAATTCTCAGCAATGTCGATAAACTTCAGGACAAACCAACAGCCAAATATTACGGAAGGGTTACTCAGGGCATGGCCTATACTCTACTGGCAAAGATGTACCTGAATGCACAGGAATGGATTGGGATAGATGAAAATCAGAAAGCTGTTGATGCCTGCAATAAAGTCATCGCACTGAAAAGCTACCAGATCGAAAACAACTATTTTGCAAATTTTAAGGTTCATAACGAAGCGTCGTCCGAAAACATTTTTGTAAATCCTATCACATCTGTTCTGACAAAAGATCATTTTTATTGGTACACGCTCACACTCAATGATGCCAGTCGTGCTACCTTTAATTTTAAAGGCGGAATGTGGGACGAATTCATACTTGAACCCGGATTTCTGGACAAGTATGCCAGCAACGACCTCCGGAAAAATTCTTTCCTTTTTGGTCAGCAGAAAGATAAAAGCGGGAACGATATCATTGTGAATGGAGAACCGTTTATTTACACTACAACAGTTGGCAATTACATGGCTCGCAAAAAATGGGAAGGAGCCCGGTGTGCCAAATACGAATATCAGGACGGGTTGGAATACTACGTTACCGATATGGAAAACGATTTTGTACTATTCCGCTATGCCGATGTGCTTTATACGAAACTGGAGGCGCTTTGGCGAATGGGTCGTGCAGGTGAAACGATGAATGACCCGGATTTGCAAAAAATCAGAACAAGAGCCGGAATTGCACCACTTACCATATCCGATTTAACCAATGATGGACTTCTGAATGAATTGGGTCGTGAATTTGCCTGGGAAGGCCACCGCCGTCAGGACATGATTCGTTTCGGAGCCTGGGGAAAACCCTGGTGGAATAAGCCTTCTTCAGGTATAAATGCAAAATTATTCCCGATACCACAAAAAGTTTTGGATGCAAATTCAAACCTTGTACAAAATCCTCCTATGCAATGATCATGAAGAGAAAAAACACATCAATTCTATATATTTTAGGGATATTTCTGATTCCGATGATAGCTTTTGGGAACAAGCCAACCAAAATATCTGTCAGCGAGTTGCGTGATAAAATCGCCGGAGAATGGATTGGCCAGATGATTGGCAACATTTATGGTTTACCACATGAATGCAAATACATTAACGAACCCGGTCCTGAAAAATGGCCATATGGTTATTCCAAAAATCTCGATAAGCTTAAAAAGTTCGATGGTGCATTTTCTGATGATGACACGGACGTTGAATACATGTATCTGCTTCAGATGAAGAAATCCGGACCGGAACCATCTTATGGACAATTACGCGAAGCCTGGATGTACCATATCCGCGACAGGGTTTGGCTTGCTAACCGCGGCGCGCTTGGTCTGATGCATTTCGGATACACTCCACCTTTCACCGGAAGCAAAGAATTGAATCCGCACTGGTACCAAATCGATCCTCAACTTATTAATGAAATCTGGGCAGTAACAGCTCCCGGAATGATCAATTACGCAGCTTCCAAATCAGATTGGGCGGCCCGCATCACCAGCGACGATTGGGGCGTTGAACCCACCATATTCTACGGAGCAATGTATTCTGCAGCATACTTCGAAAAAGATATTAAAAAATTGATCGAAATCGGTTTAAAAGCTTTGCCTTTCAATGGACGATTTTTAGCAACTGCAAAAGAAATGATTGCACTGCACGCCAAATATCCGACAGATTGGAAAGCCGCCCGGAAAGAAATGGCTCAGAAATATTACATCGATGAGCCCGATATGACCAAAACCATTTGGAATGCAAACCTCAACGGTGCTTGTGCTGTATTGGCGATGTTGTATGGTGAAGGAAATTTTCAACGCACGCTCGACTTTTCATGTGCCATAGGTTTTGATTGTGATAATCAGGCAGCAACGATAGCAGGTTTGATGGGAGTTATCAACGGAATGAAAGGCTTACCTGAAAATCTCTATTTACCGATCGGAGGATGGAAAATGCCTTTCAACGACAAGTATATCAACATCACCCGATATGATCTGCCTGATGGTAAAATATCAGAGATGATTGATCAGACCCTGAAATCCACGATTGACCTGGTGGTTTCGAAAGGCGGAAAACTCAGTGGAAAACCCGGCAGCGAAGTGCTGACGATTAATCCTGAAGCGGTCTTCAACGCACCGGTCGAATTTTGTTTGGGACCTTTACCTCAAATGGAAACCGGAGAACCAGTGGATTACAACTTTTATACTCCTGCAAACAAAATGTATAACTGGAGCCTGATTGCCGGGCAGTTGCCGGAAGGTTTAATTTTCACCAAAGGAAAACTTACCGGAACACCCGCAGTTTCCGGATATTCAAAAATCACGCTTCAGCTCGAAAGTGGAAAAATTAATATTACCCGCGATTTTAATTTGCTGGTTCGCAGCACAAATTTTGCTTCGACCGCTGATACCATTCTGGCTAATGTGCGAAAACTCAATGAGGCTGTGCTCGATTCATGCTGGTATACATTCGGAAAGTCGATGTACGCCAAGAATGTTAATGTCATTAATGATGGAAAAACATCAGGAGCAGGTTCTGTATTTTACAGTCTGGCTGCCAAGACAAAGCTTCCGAAGGTTGACTACTATGGCTACGGTTGGAAAACTCCGCAGAAAATCAGCATGATGGCCCTGCATACTGGCTGCCTCGAAGAATTCGGAGGTTGGTTTACTTCGCTCAATGTTCAGTACCAGAATGAAGCAGGAAAATGGACTCCGGTTGAAAAAATCACAATCACTCCTGCCCTGCCTGCTACTGACATTGTATTTTTTCAACCGCACTTTGTCGAATATGTCATCAGTTTTCCGACCATTGAAACCAAGGCTATCCGGATTATTGGAGATACCAAAATTCAGGATCACTGGAATAAATATACCAAACACGTTTCCGGATTTACTTCGGTAACCGAATTAAGTGTTTATCATTAATAAAAACGATTTCATGTTGAATTCGAACAAAAATATTTTTGCGATTTTGCTGCTGGTCTTCGGGCTTGCGGCTTTTTCTGCTTCGGGAAAGCAAAACATCATGACCAAAACCCAGCTTCAGGATAAAATTAAAGGCGGATGGGCCGGTCAGACCATTGGTGTGGTTTATGGTGCACCTGTCGAATTCAAATATCAGGGTTCAATTATTCCTGATTACCAGAATATCCCATGGCATGAAGGCTACGTCAAATACTGGTATGATAAAAAACCCGGACTGTTTGATGATGTGTATACCGACCTGAATTTCGTGGAAGTTTTTGAAAAATATGGCCTGAATGTTTCGATGGATACCATTGCCCATCACTGGGCATCGACACCGTACCACCTTGCCCATGCAAACCAGGCTTCGAGGTACAATATCCTGAACGGAATAATGCCTCCACTTTCAGGAAACTGGAAGAACAATCCGCATGCCGACGATATTGATTTCGAGATTGAAGCCGATTTTATTGGGCTTATGGCTCCCGGAATGTTGAATTCGGCCACCGAAATTGCCAACCGTGTTGGACATATTATGAATAGCGGCGATGGCTGGTACGGCGGAGTATATGTTTCAGCTTTGTACTCCGGAGCTTTTATTTCGAACGATGTGAACGAAATTGTTGGTCAGGCTTTAAAAACCATTCCGGAAGGAACGAAATTTCACGACTGCATTGCTGATGTAATCAAATGGCACAAGCAGTTTCCGGAGGATTGGAAAGCTTGCTGGTTCGAACTGGAGAAAAAATGGAACAACGATGTGGGCTGTCCGAAAGGCGTTTTCCTCTCGTTTAACATTGATGCCAAAATAAACTCGGCCTACTCTACCATCGGTCTTTTGTATGGTAAAGGTGATTTCACAAAATCAGTTAATATAGTGGCGCATTGCGGACAAGATTCCGATTCTGACGCAGGTACAGTTGGTGGTGTGTTGGGCGCGATGCTTGGATATTCAAACATTCCGGCCTTTTGGCTAAAACCGCTTCAGGAAATTGAATCGTTGAATTTTGAAGGAACCACCATGACATTGAATAAAGCATATAGTTTAAGCATGAAACACGCACTCGAAACAATCAAACTCGCAGGAGGATCAACTGATGGAGACAAGGTCGTGATTCCATTTACAGCAACGGTTCCAGTTGCTTTTGAGCAGAATTTCGAAAAAACTTTTCCAACTTTTCGTGACAGGTTCGACAAATCATTCACCGATGAACTTTCATACGATTTTGTAGGAAACGGGTATATCTTCTATGGAAACCTGGTGAAAAATTCCAAGATCGATAAAAGTTATATTGATCGCATTTCGAAACGGGTTGGTTCAGAAGGTTTTGGTCTGGCTGAACCTGATGATCCGTATGTAGCAGAACTCGATATTTACATTGATGAAAAGCTGGACGAACACGTGAAAATGCCGATGAAAAATACTTCCCGGCGCTTGGAACCAGCCTGGAAATATCAACTTCAGGAAGGAAAACACCATGTCAGGCTGAAATGGATCAATCCGAATCCTGAATACGAAATTCGAATCAACGACATCATGATTTATTC
>JBAWZG010000127.1:0-12224 GCA_037143155.1 Bacteroidia bacterium | reverse complement strand
ATCAGCTTATGATCGGAAACTTTCCACCAGGATTGCTTTTTCCGGATTCGCTGAATCATTTTGACTATTCCTGAAATAAATCCAACGAGAGAAACCAAACCTATAAATGCAAATGCTTCCCAGTCAAAAGTCCGGAAGACTTTAATATTCATCAGGAATTGGGCATATGGTTTATGCAATGGCAGCAAAACACTTGCCGGATTTGCCTTGTAGGTCATAAATCCCCAGGGATGTGTAGTCCGGTCGGTAATACCGTCATTCGATCCGGCTATAAGTTTCACCAGGATGAGCGGAAGAATTAACTGAATAAACAGGTGAATTATCCATTGGTAATTTCTGAAATTGATTTGTTTTGTATACAGGCAATTTACCCAGTAGAACAGGAATAAAAAACCAAACAAAGCGAAAAAGTACATATGCATTCCGGCTGCGAAAAAGGTGACCACTCCAATAATCGCCGAAAGCAAATAGGTTTTGTTTTTATCGAACTTCATCAAAAGCCAGATAAGCATGGGTAGCCAAAGAATATGACTTAGCGAAAAATGACCGCCCAATCTCCCGATTTGTGGCGAAAGCATGGCAATTCCGACCGCAGCAATGGATGCAAACCACCATGAAACATCCAATTCAAGAAAAATAAGGCAGATAAAAAAGGCTCCAAGAACGATGGAAAGAAGCATAAACAGATTGATAATTCCAACAATGTATGGCCTGAAATCGATTCCAATATGGCTCAGAATCTTCACCGGATTCACAATCATGGGCTGACAATCAGTAAAAAAAGCCATTTCGCCATAGGGATAATTCAAAGCATTCATCCGAAACAGGGTTGAATCATGCTCGAGGTGATAAATAGCTCCGGTATAAGTCTTCAAACCGTCGCCTGAAGGTGAAAAATAAACATGATTCGGATCTTTCAGCAAAGGACCAAAAAACAGGAATAAAACTGCAATAATAAGCACAAGAGTCAGTAAATGGCCCTTTCTGAAATCTTCCATATTCTTGGGATTTTTGTTTTACAAATAAAAGTATATTTACAAAATAATAGATAATAAATGGAATCAGGAAGAAAAATATCCGTTATTGTGCCGTGCTTCAACGAAGAAGAAGGACTATCAACATTCAATCAAACGCTGATCAGGTGTTTACCCGAAACCTATTCCTACGAGATAATTTATGTGAATGACGGAAGCAGTGACAATACGTTCCAGGTTATCACATCACTGGCCAAATCCAATCCCGATATTAAATATATTTCATTTTCACGGAATTTCGGGCATCAAAACGCATTGAAAGCCGGTTACGATTTTGCTTCCGGAGATTGCGCCATCAGCCTCGATGCTGATTTGCAGCACCCGCCCGATGTAATTCCTGAACTGATTGCCAAATGGGAAGAAGGATTTGAGATAGTGAACACCATGCGGAACGACCATCAGAGTATTTCACTGGCTAAGAAAATGTCTTCCAGGATTTTCTATGGGATTATGCGAAAATTATCGGATGTTCACATCGAAAACGGTATGGCTGATTTCCGGTTGATCGATAAAAAAGTGCTAAAGCAGTTGAAACTTTTCAATGAGAACTATCTTTTTTTCAGGGGAATTATTCCCTGGATGGGATTCCGTCAGACCATAGTTCCATTTACTGCCAATGAACGTTTTGCCGGAACGACCAAATACACTTTCAAAAAAATGTTAAAGTTCGCCACCACCGGAGTGACTGCTTTCAGCGTAAAACCACTTAAAATTTCGATTTATCTTGGATCAGTTATTGCATTGGTGTCGTTTATCTATGGTCTGTACGCTGCCTATATCCACATTTTTACCGATCGGGCCATCACAGGCTGGACATCGGTCATTTTCAGTGTTCTGTTCATTGGCGGAATAAACCTGCTGATGCTTGGTATCATTGGTGAATACCTTGGAAAGCTTTTCATTGAAAACAAACGGCGGCCAAATTACCTCATATCGGATACGAATCTGATAGAGAAAGATTAGAACTTCAGTGTAGTCCAGAATTTGGTCCAGCTCATCGGCGAGTCCCACCAAATGCCTGAATCGTAGCGTAATCCAAACTGAATATTATAAAAAACGAACAAAAGGATAACAAGTCCAAAAGCAATTCTTGCCGATTGCGACATTCCCTTAATCTTACTTATTACAAAAGCCATCGGAATAGAAAGAAGTGGCAGATAGTCAATCATGGCCCGCTGTCCCACCGCTGCTGCAAAAGTAGGAACCCACCAGCTTGCATTAATATAAACACTAACCGTCAGGATTAAAAGTACAGACAGGCTATTCATCTGCTTTCTCCACAAAAGAATAAACAAACCTACTAATCCGAACCAGACAATTGGTGTATAGGTAAGCCAGCCATTGTATTTTCCAAAAAGTACAGTTCCGAATTTTGGGGCATTCCAAAATGGAAATCCATATTCCTGGTACGAATACACCAGAAATTTACCGGTCACGAAATGCCAGTATGCCATTTGCGGAATAAAAACAATAATTCCGATCACAAGTAACCCGATAATTGCCCAATAATTTTTCACCCAGAAAAATAACTTATCCTTGAAAGTTGCCCAATTGCTCACTCCATACAGGAAAATATACAATCCGGAAATCATATTGGTTGGACGGATCAATACCGCCATGGCAAAAGGAACTCCAAGAAATATCAGGTTCTTCAACGAGCTTTCTTTCGAAAACTGATTGCAGTAATACAGGTAAATGGCAATCATCGAAAAGGAATAAATGTGCGACATTCCTGCCCCAAGAAGAACCGAATAAAAGAAAACATTGGTGGCTAAAAAGAAAAGCGAGGTGGTGATCAGGCTGACTCTACGCTCAAAGAATTCGCGGAGAAATTTATAAATGAAGACCAGACCTATATAGGTATATACGATGCCTCCAACCAATATCAATTCATAATAGATGTCGGATTTACCGTCAGCCGGAAGCCCGAATAACAGGCTGATGAAATGAGCTATCAGGAAAAACGGCGACCATAAAATGGCTAAGCCACAGGTGAACATACTCAGTGTTTTGCCTTCGCCGAATGGAACAGTCCATGGCATCCGGTCAAAAAGCGACCAATCCTTGATGAAAAAGTGAAACAGGTACTGGTAATAACCTTCCATGTCGGAACCGACAATAATTTTATCAATCGGAATGGAATGGAAAACCATTCGGTAAATGTAATTGATTATCAGTCCAGTAAACAGAAAAATAAAGCCATATCGAATCAGATTTAAAGTTTCTATGCGGTCCGTTTTATTCATTATATTTTTTTTTGAATCTCAATATCTATTTTGATATTCTAAGATACAATTTCTTTTTCCCTTTTTTCCTTTTTCTGACGACTCTTTCCTATTCGTTCAGTTTATTTAACTTTGCCAACCATGATGACACTTAATCCAAGCCATTTGTTGGTTATTTTATCGATAATTCGGAACGCCGGAACAAAGAAATTATACAGTTTCATTTGGCCTTCAGGAATTATTTTCTTTCGAAACAACGAACCACTCACCCACCACCCAGCCATTCCTATCAGGTTAAAATACTGAAAGTGAACGATCGGAAGATTGTTTACCTCAAAAACCGGACGAAGTGATTTTGCCGTGTAACGCCTGAAATGCCCAAGTGCAGTATCGAAATGGTTGAAAAGAGCTTGAAATGCCGGAACCAAAATTACAAGGTGACCACCTTTTTTCAAAAGTTTTTTGCAGTTTGTAATGGCTTTTTGGTCATCCTCAATGTGTTCAACCACATTCAATGCAAATACAGAATCAAAACTTCCGAAAAGGTGAGCATATTTCGAATCAAAATCCGGATCAACAATGTCCATCGCGATAACTCCTTTCAAATTTCCACGATCCAAAAACCGTTTCCTGATGATCTCGCAGTATTCCAACTGTAATTCTGAAACCATGATTTCGTCGCCTTCGTTCAGAAAACACTCCGAAATATTTCCTATTCCACCGCCTATTTCCAGAATACGGCCTTTGCAGAATGGTCTTATCGAATCATACATCCACCGGTTGAACTTGTCGGCATTGGAAATACTGGAGAGGGTTGAGTACCCTAAAAAGTCAGCAACTTTGGTATTGTTATTCGTTATTTTGCCCATAAATTATACTTCAAAATGACATAAAATGCACGGAGTCCGTCTTTCCAGCTTATCTTTTTTCCTTCGGCATAGGTACGTCCGTAATAAGAAACACCTACTTCATAAATCCTGACGTTCGGAATCCTGGCAATTTTGGCCGTAATTTCCGGTTCGAAGCCAAACCGGTTTTCCTTCAATGGAATTGATTTAATAATTTCTGATTTGAATAATTTGTAACAGGTTTCCATGTCGGTAAGGTTCAGATTACAAAACATATTCGACGTGAAAGTGAGCATTTTGTTCCCGATGGAATGCCAGAAAAACAAGATACGATGGGGGTTTCCGCCTGAAAACCGGGAACCAAAAACCACGTCGGCAAAACCTTCCAGAATTGGTTTCAGCAAATCGTTGTATTCGCGTGGATCATATTCCAAATCGGCATCCTGAACGATCAGGTAATCGCCTGTAGCTTCAATAATTCCACGGTGAATGGCAGCTCCTTTTCCTTTATTCACCGCCTGGTGAAAAAGCCGGATATTGACATCAGGATTTGCAGCTATGAATAATTCAACAGCAGCAACTGTCTGATCTTTAGAAAAATCATTCACAATGATGATTTCCTTCTCCAGATTCCCAATCAATTTCACTTCAGAGATTTTGCCAAGGATGGAAGAAATGGTTCTTTCTTCGTTATAGGCAGGAATGATGATTGAAAGCACAGTTTGACTCATTCGTTTCTTTTAATGTGATATCAAATTGCAGTTTAATTCAAAAAATAAACCTCAATTCTTATTACTTGAGGTTTACTTTTTGATGCAATTTTCAGGCTTTAAAAATAGTTGTTTTTTTTCGACTAATCTGAAATTCGACAATTTCTTGAATTAATGTTTCTGCTGATGAAATTTCATCGAGTAAAAATCTTTTGAGAAATCATTGAAATAGTGCGATCACAAAGACTTTATCTTATTCATGGCACTAACATTTCACGCTGAAGGTATTCAGCGATTTGGGTTTCAGTCTGACCGTAAAGGTCTGGCCGTTTGCCGTAAACGAAGCTGTTTTTTCGGCTGCTTCTGCATTATAATAAAAAATGACCAGTTGATCGCCCTTGACGAAAGCCAGACAGTTCGGATCGCTGCTTACGGGAATGTACCGTGAACCGGGTTCCACAAAATAGCTCAGGTGTTTCATCAGGTAAAATTCCGGATTGTAGCTAACCTTACCGGAAGCTTTGTCAATGCTGATCATGGAGTTTTGTTTCCAGCCCCACTGGCTTTTACCGGTTTGGTCAAGCACCATATTCCAGTACATATAGGCATTTGCTCCGTTTTTGAAATAATGTTTCATCAGGTCAAACGTATGTTCAGCCGCAGCCCAGTCGTTTGATCCGTTGCCGCATTCGGTTTCCGACTGAATCAGCTTCATTGCCGGATATTTCCGGTGAACTTCAGGAATTGCGCCCTTACCGGCCCACTGAAAGCCGACACCTTTGATGTATTTACCAGCTTCCTTATTTTGAAGTATCGTATCAACCCGCTCGATTTGCGGACGTTCAATGGTGCCCAGCCAGATTTGGGTTGAAATGCCATCGGCAGCAAATTTCGGTCCGAGGTAACCGCCAATAAAGGTGGCCATATCTTCTGGTCGCCAAATGCACGATGGAAAGCTCTGGCACGAATTCAGTTCGTTCTGAACGTGAACCGCCGAGATCGGAATGCCTTCTTTCTGGTATTCCTGAATAAACTTTTCGAAATACAAGGCATATGCAGAAAGCACTTTCGGTTCCATCCTGAACTGGGTTTTCATTTCTGCGCCTTGCCGATCAGCCGGAAGGTCGTTAAATTTCGGATTGGAGGCACAGGCGTAATGATGATTGGTTTTCATCCAGGATGGCGGACACCAGGGAGAAGCCCAGACTTTCATTCCAGGATTATATGTTTGAGCTGCTTTGATGTAAGGTATCAGGCGCTGTTTATCGCGATTCAGACTGAAGTCTTTCATTTCATAATCTTCCGGAGTTTCGTTGTGACTATACCAATCAATTGCATAATCATTGGCACCAATTGGCATCCGGAAAATGGTAAACCGGCATCCGGCAATGGTATCGAAAAGGTTCTTCAATACATCCTTCCGGTTCTGTTCGGTTAAGGTTTGTAATGCATCCCAGCCCAACTCGTTGAAACAACCGCCAAAACCATCAATCACTTGTTTGGCGCTATCGGTTGAAATAATGATCGTGTTTTTATTTCCGGACTCCTTACTGACAACAATTTCCGGATTTGTGGTCCAGGCCTGATCGCTTGTAGTACTCACCCACTTCACCTTTGGTCCTGTTTTGCAGCCAATAACGGCAATCAGCAAGACGGTAATGATCCAAAATCTTTTCATAGTTATTTTTGTTTATTTTAGTTACCCTGAAAAACCAGTTTCAATACTTCTGTTTTTGCCGAAGTGCTGATTTTGCACAGGTAAATTCCGTTTCCTGATTTTGAAAGTCCTTTTTGGCGCGGATTCCATTGAATTTGATGTTTTCCCTGCATTTCTTTCGAATCAACCAAAACTGAAATTTTTCTTCCGGTAAGGTCATAAATGCTCACATTCACAAATGCCGGTTCAGGAAGTTCATATTCAATGCTTGTTTCGTCAGAAAAAGGATTCGGATAAGCATTTGCCTGAAACAGCCTGGTCGCAGAGTTTTCAGTTATTCCCGTCAAAGGAGTTCCTTTGATCCGGATATCATCGAACCAGAATTTCTTTCCGGTAAGGGCCATGTTTTCTGAAACAATCTGAAAATGCTCAACTGCTTTCCAATCAAATGAATTGGTGGAATTAAACCAGCTGCCATCCCATGATCCAACATCCTGAAAATTTTTCAGTGGAACCTGGACATGATGCCATAGGCCATCAAAGGGAGCAACTGCCGAATTGAGCGTAAAATCTCTTCGCCAGGGATGATCTTTCGGATCGCTTGTTTTGGTATCCAACAATCGTAAAACAACATTGGAACCGGGAAAATCGGCTTTAACCCAAAAATCGACCATATAATTTGCAGCCACCAGTCTGGACAAATCTTTTGTGAATTTAAATTTAAAATCCATTGCGTTGTATTGCGGAAGATCGGTCAGATAAATACAATAATTCCCCTGATAGGCTCCAGAAGAGAAAACATCTGCGATACCTCCGGGAATGCCCATCTGCATATTTTCACCCGGAAAATCGGTATAAACATCAAATGGTACCGAATCGGCTTTAAAAACATATTGCTTAAAAGGTGGTGGCGTAAAGCCCATAGCTTCTGCCATTGGACGGTTTATATCATATTCAAAAACTTCATTGGAACCTTTGTTGAAGAGTCCAAAGCCGCCCTGGTAATCCCACATGGTCCATGGAACAGATTTCTCCGTCAAATAGCCGGCAACCGTTTTATACCATTCCTCTCGATCCAAAACCGGGCTATTCATATTATAAACGCCCATTTCGCCACAAAATATTTTTACCCCATTGGTGGTAGCAAACCGGATAGCACCATCAATGGTGCTTTTCAACCGGGCTGCAGTTCCGTCATTCCGATAGCCTGAACTTAAACTGCTTTCAATCCATGTTCCTTTTAACGACATGGGACACATTGGGATCCGGGCAGCATCGTATGGAAAAGGCACTCCAACTAAATCAATCATTGAAGGTGAAGTCCATGAAGCTCCCTGATGAGTAAATAACATTGGATCGTAAAAGTGAAATGAATAGATCAGGTTGGTGTCCTTTAATTTCTTCAGTGTAGTCATTCCGTAAATCCCACCCCAATCGGCACCTGTAACCAGAATGGTATGTTTGGTATCATAAACCCTGATCGAATCAACCACTTTAGACTGAATTGCAGCCCAGTCAGCTTCAGGCAAGGTATTGGGCTCATTCAGAATTTCATAGAATATAGAGGTCGACCGGTTTTTGTAATGCTTAGCCATTTGTGGCCAGATTTTTAGAAGAGGAATTTCCACATCTTTAGACTTAGCGACCTCTATGGTATGATTATCAATGATCAGATTGATTTGCAGCTCTTCTGTCCAGTCGATCACCTGATCGAGGTAATTGAAAAACAGGGTGTCAACTTTATAATTTGGTGCGCCGTTGGTCATGTAGTGAAGCGTAATCGGCAAACGGATCACATCGCATCCAAGGCTTTTTATCTCCTGAAGATCCTTTTTTGTGAATTTGGTAAACGGAACAGAACGGGCACTGGAAGCTCCAAACCAGCCGGTAAGGTTCACACCTTTGGTAAAAGCATTTTGTGCTGAAACGGAGAAAAAGCTGAAGAAAGGAAAAAGAATGATGGCTATTTTTAGATATGATCTCATTTGATTATATGTTAATTTTCAGGCACAAAATAGCGAAAAATTGGTGATATAAATAGAGTGATTTTGCTACCTTTCCTGAAATTCAAAAGCGCCAATATCGGTCCCTTTGCCTGAAGGTAACGGATGATCCAAAAAATCAGTTTTGTATTTTCCATTGAGATTCACTCCTGCATCAATCGCTGAACTTTTTCGGTTCAGCGAATAATCACGTTCATTCTTCCTCTTTTCTGCAAATTGAGGATTCACATTGAATTTTTCAGTCGGATGAAGCATCGTTCCAATATTAGGTTTACTTCCATCAGCCGACCAGTATAGATTGTTGGTATGAAAATGTTCGCCTTTTCCGGTATAAACCTGTGTCAGGGAATCAACTGTGATCAGATTATTTCGGATTGTGACTCCGCCATAGTCGCATAAAAACACGGCAGGAACGATGGCGTTTTTGATCTGCTTCCGGCGAAAAATCGTATTATTCTCGATGAACGTATCGTAGGTTGGAGCCCACAGCATCACAAAATCCTGGTAATCGTCGCTCACGTTGTAGGCAATGCGAAGATCGTGCGTTTCAGTTTTGGCAATATCGGAAAACCAGCTGACTTCCAGGAAGCCCATGCTCGAACAGGAATAATTGTGGTGAATGTAGATATCAGTCTTCGGATTCCGGCCATCGTCAAGTTCCATCGCCCCTCCATCGGCACCAAACTCACCACCTACAAAATAGTAATCTTTGATGATGTTGTATGAGACTTCCTGATGGCTGTTTCCCATGTGAATGGCAATCGGACCCCAGCCGGGTGCAGACAGCGGCCGCATATTGGCACTGTGAAGATAATTTTTGGTGATCAGCGCATATTCTCCGGTCGATTGAATTCCCTTCGGACAATTGGAGAATTCGCAGTTCCTGATCGTACAATGATTTGCACCAAGCATGATGCGCACCGCACCAACGTCCCAAACATCGGTGTAAGAAGCATCCTTGTCGGGAGCAGCAGCGCAATCAAAAAAATACAAACCGTCGACCACCAAATAACTTCCGGTCAAACGAATGGCATTTCCGTTCAATATGGTTCGATCAGGATTGGTAAATTTTGGAGATTTTCCTTTACCGTATGAAGTTAACACAATTGGGTGGTCTGGCAACCCGGATGCTGTTATCTCCAATCCTCCTGTAAACGAAGAACCACGGGCAAAGTAAAGTGTATCTCCAGGCAGCAAAACGATTGTTTTCGACTGGTCCAATGTTTTCCAGGGAGCAACTGATGTTGTTCCGGAGTTGGAATCAAGGCCAGTTTTGGAATTGACAAAATAAGCTTTACCGGAAACGACCAGGTTGAAACTTAAAAAGAACAAGACTGAAAAGGATTGTATTATACAAGATTTTATTGTTCCTTTCATCGCAAGAATATTTTTAATGATTAAGATTTAATATCATTTTACCCAAATTGCAACTGTAAGTGATCAAAGGTTTTTTATTCTGACCTGCAACGGTAAACCAAAAATAGTCGGGACCTGTATCTTTGCTAATAATTCCTGGCTGATAACCACCCTGCCACTCTGTTTTTCCGGGTCGGTGCATCCAGGTTGTCCAGGTTCCGGCGTAAGTCCATGGTCCCCAGGGGTTCGGAGCATCAAAAACATCGAAGTCGGTCATAAAAAGATAACGCTTAATTTCCGGATGATAAATAGCGGATCCCTGGCCAAACGTAATCAATCCATCAACCGGCTTTGCCATGGATTGCTGCGATAACCATTTGGGTTGATCATGTTTCATATTTCCGGCGAAATATTCGTATTTTCCGTAATCGGTGATATTTTCTTTTTTTACCCTTGTAAGGAAAACGCGCAGTCCCATCCAATGCCATTCAGTACCAATGCCGAGAGCATATACATAACCATCGGTATTCAGATTATAATTCCGGCCCATATTTATGAAAAACATACAGCGGAAAGGGGAATTATTTTTCCGTAGCCAGGGTGAAGCATTTTCGGGTTGTTTTTCATTTTCTTCAAAATAACCGATTCGTTTCCAATGGATTCCATAATCTTTCGAAGCTGATAGATAGCCGATTCTTGCGTCACCAAGCGGTGAATGGAATTGCCCGTAAAGGCACGAATCCAGGTAAATCAAACTGGAAGGTTTATCATTGATGGCCAAAGGAGGATTAAAATCTTCCCTGTACCGTGTCTGCGGATTTACATTCGGCAAATCTCCTGTCAGTTTAACGATACCAACGTCTACTCCGGATTTTGGACCAGCATCATAAAGTGGACCCGGTCCATCTCCCCAGCCGGAATACAAATTATTATCATCAGCCCAGGTCGATAACCACAAATCGCCATTAGATTCGAACGGTTCAATGGGCATGCCTTCGACATGTATCGAATTGATTACCGGACTTTGACGGGCAGACTTCAAAATGAAAACCGGAGTAGCAGTAACCGGAACATTTTTGTATTGAACAGGCGTACTAAGCACAACCTGCGCTGTATCCATAACCCAATAGATACCTTTGGGAAGTTTCAGTATTTGCTGTGAACTGGTTTTCGACCATGCAACATACACCGGTTCGTTTGCGACACTATCAGTGAAACGATATGCAGCTATTTGATAATCAGTTTTAACCTTTCCATCGAATGTTGCATTAACCAAAAATTCCCTGATTGTCGGAAATTTATTCAATTTCCCAACTAATTCGTCAGGCATTGGCAAATGTTGAGAAAAGCCTGTTAAAGAACTGGTTATAATGAATAAGATTAAAAATCTATTTTTCATCGGATAAGTTTAGGTATTATTTTTTGTCTAAAATATCCTGAACTTCATCGTGCCAGAAAAAAGACGCCAGGTATAATCCGCCACGTTTTAATCCGCAATGACTGATGTACCATTTACCGTTGTCATTCCTGATAATCTCAGCGGCGTGAGTTTCGAGCGTGATTACTTCATCGGTCAGATCCCAGCTAAAAAGATCTCTGCTTTTGAATACTTTGGTGGTGACATAACTTGCTCCCGGACCAATAAACAGGTAATACCAGTCACCACGCTTAATGACAACAGGCGATTCAGTATTTCCTCCCCAGGTACCTTTTTCAGGATCAATATAAACCACATAACGGTCTTTGGTCCAGTGAACCAGGTCGTAACTGATCCGGGCACCAACAATATGATTTCCACCTTCCGGCTTCATCGTTGCCGTGTAATACATGATCCACCGGTTGTTTATTTCATCGTGAAAAATGAATGGGTCACGGCCGTCAAAACCATCCACAAAAAGCGGGTTTCCGGTATATCTTGACCATTCGTAAAGATCCTTGCTCGTTGCCAGATTAATCTGGTACCTCCGGTGATCGGGGTCTCCGGCACAATAATACATGTAATAGGTGTCATCGTTTTTGATGATGTGAGGAGCCCACAAAACAACCTCATCCAAATCATAGCGGGCAGCCATGGCA
Source organism: Bacteroidia bacterium (assembly GCA_037143155.1). Classification (GTDB taxonomy): domain Bacteria; phylum Bacteroidota; class Bacteroidia; order Bacteroidales; family Prolixibacteraceae; genus Aquipluma. The sequence continues at coordinate 315 of JBAWZG010000127.1, read as the reverse complement.
TAAGGTTTTTTCACCCATTTCCCAGTCAGGCTGTCGGCAACTGCATGTGCCAGAAAATTCTCGGCCCAGGGTTTTGGAGCATCACGGCCGGTAATGCCAATCATGTGCCATTTCCCTTCCGGACCTTTTATGAAACAGTGGTCATTCATATACCAAACGTCATCTTCACCAAGACTCTGGTCAAAAATCCGTTCAAATTTTCCAATGGAGATAATGGGCTTGTTTGCCTTCTCCTGTCCGAATAAAAAGGTACAGAATACAAGGAAAAAGGAAAGAGAAAAATAAAAACGCTTTACATTCTTTTTCATGGTTATT
>JBAWZG010000126.1:0-12259 GCA_037143155.1 Bacteroidia bacterium | reverse complement strand
AAAATCCGGATGAAGGTTACCGTTCGCGCTTTGATCATTCCAGCGAAATTGCTTCTCCGGGATACTATTCTGTTTTGCTGAAAGATGAAAATGTAAAAGTCGAACTGACTTCCACTCAGCGGGCCGGATTTCACCGGTACACTTTTCCGAAAGCTGAGAATTCAAGGGTAATTTTGGATTTGGGTCATCAGATCGGAAACAATTCTTCAGAGGAACTTTCGGAATTGAAGATTTTGGATAATAACCGGATTGAAGGAGTAAAAAGTGCCGGATTGGGCAAAGTTTACTTTGTGATCGAATGCAATAAATCCTTCCGATATTACGGAACATTCGACAACGACCTGAAAACTCAGGAATCGGGTGGTAGTATCTGGCCATACAAAAACGGAGAGGTAGGCAAAAATATAGGCGCATTTGTTTCTTTCAAAACCATGGAAGATGAACGGATACTGGTCAAAGTAGGAATTTCGTACACCAGTGTTGAAGGTGCCCGGCGGAACCTGAATGCAGAAATTCCGGATTGGGATTTCGACCGGATCCGGAATGAATCCCGAAAGATATGGGAAAAAGAATTGTCCCACATTAAAATCGATGGCGCTACCGATGACCAGAAGGAGATTTTCTATACCTCACTTTACCATTCATTTCTGGCACAGTATATTTCGCAGGATGTGGACGGAAAATACATGGGATCGGACAAAAAAGTGCACGAAACCAAAGGATTTGATTTCTACGGATCGTTCTCGTGCTGGGATACTTACCGCTCGCAACATCCGCTCTTGACCCTCACGGCACCTGATCATGTGAATGATTTTATCAAGTCGATTGTCGCCAAAACGAAAGATTACGGCTGGCTTCCTGCACAACATTTTCTGGGTGTTTATGGTGAAGCCATGGTTGGCGATCATTTGATTCCGATCATTGTCGACGCTTATATGAAAGGTTACCGCGATTTCGATGTGAAATTCCTTTACGAAGCCATGCGCAAAAAAGCGCTGGAAGAACCGAAACTTCCGGTTCCGCATACCGCCGGAAGGTCGGGCCTGAAATATTACCTGGAATTAGGCTATGCACCGGTCGACCAGGTTACCGAATCAGTTCCGAATACGCTGGAACTGGCTTATGATGATTGGTGTATCGCCCAGTTAGCCTATGAACTTGGAAAGAAAGAAGACTACCAGCTTTTTATGAAACGGGCCGGAAACTATAAAAATCTATGGGACTCTCAGACTCAATTTATGCGTCCGAAAATGACGGACGGTTCGTTTCTTGAAGCATTGAACGGACGCGAACAGGACATTGTCAAAGTTGGAGAGCATTCGTATTACAAATATTTCGATCCGCTTTTGGTTGGCAAACGCCCAAACCGTCATTATACCGAATCGAATGCCTGGCAGTACATCTGGGCGGTTCAGCATGATGTTCAGGGACTGATTAACCTGTTTGGAAGCAATAAAGCTTTTACGGCGAAACTGGATACTTTCTTCGAGATGAGCCCTAATATATCTCCTCCGAAATATGTTGGAGTCGTTGGAACTATTGGCCAGTATGTTCAGGGAAATCAGCCATCGCATCATGTGGCATACCTGTATGACTATGCCGGTGAACCCTGGAAAACGCAGCAGAGGGCGCGTCAGGTAACCGAAGAATTGTACCGGAGTGGCCCGGGAGGTTTGTGTGGAAACGAAGATATGGGATCACTTTCGTCGTGGTATGTTCTAAGCGCCATGGGAATTTATGCGGTTACTCCCGGAAGTCCTGTCTATGCTATTGGTAGTCCGCTTTTCGGAAAAGCGACTATTGATTTGGGAAAGGGCAAAACCTTTGTCATTCAGTCCAACAATAACTCACACGCCAATAAATATATCCAATCGGCCACGCTAAATGGCAAATCCATGACTAAAACCTGGCTTTCCCAAAAGGAAATAACTGATGGAGGAACATTGATTTTCGAAATGGGACCGGAACCAAATATGAAATGGGGAAACAAACCGGAAGATGCCCCACCATCGATGAGCAAAAAGTGATATTCGTTTAAATTAGTTCATTCGTTTTTGTCGACCAATTTCAATTCATCAGGTTTATTTTTCTAAATTAGCTGTCGGATAGCTTATCGGATCTGAACTACGAATAACATGGATTTATGACCTCACATGACCTCAGGAAAAGCAGAGCTGCTCAAGCGTTGCTATTTGTGACAATTCTTTGCCTATCCGTTCTGCTCAGGGAACCGGCTTCAGCACAGGAATTTTCAAGAATTGAATCGACGGCAGGATTCAGTTTAAAAGAAAGTTCACGGGGAATAGCTGTTGCTGATTACGATGGAGATGGTGATCTGGATGTATTTATCGTTGTCCAGCAAAACTACGACAGTTTAAATGTGAAGACCTGGAGCAAATTATTCAGGAACAACAATGATGCTACATTCACTGATGTAACGAAAGAGGCAAATCTGGACAAAGGAATTTTTTCATTTTATAATAAGAAAGGTGCTTCGTGGGCTGATTTTAACAACGACGGCTGGCCCGATCTTTTGCTTACCTACCAAAATGGAGTTCAACTCTATCAAAATCTTGGAAATGGAAAATTCGCGGATGTAAGTCAGTCAGCTAATATCAACTTCACCGATTGCCAGATTAGCAGCAGTATGTGGTTCGATTACAACAACGATGGGCTGCTGGATATTTATATAACTGGCAATTTGTCGTGTTTAAACAACCGCTTGTATAAAAATCTGGGAAACGGAACATTTGAAAATGTTACCACTCAGTTGGGACTGAATAACAGCAGCAGTACCCTGTCGTATATGGCCATTCCGATAGATGTCAATCATGATGGCTTCACCGATGTTTATACTGCCGTAGATTTTAATGAAAATCAGCTGTTTATTAATAATTCAGGAACTTCCTTTTCTGAAAAGGCGGTAGATTATCATCTGAACAGTCCGGGTAGCAATATGGGACTTACCACCGGTGATTACAATAACGACGGGAAATTTGATGTTTTTTGTACGGACATCAATGCAAACTCGCTGTTTAAAGCGAATAAAGACAATATCTTTTCTGATGAGGCAATTTCGAATGGGGTACAAAAAACCGATTGGGCCTGGGGATCGCGCTTTGCTGATTTCGACAATGATGGAGATGAGGATCTCTATGTGGTCAATGGCTATGAAGGCGTGGCCTATCAGAATGTTTTGTATAAAAATTTATTGGTCGAAAAAGGTGGAGGATTTAAAGATATTTCTGATAGTTCTAAAGTAGGAATATTCTTTTTGAGTGAATGTTTTGAATCGTTCGACTATGATAATGACGGTGATCTGGATCTTTTGGTTTCCAGCGAACTGGATGGGAAAAGTCCTGTTTTTTACAACAATAAGTCGATCGATCAAACCATTCCTGTTGGGAAAAACTGGTTCAAAGTATCGCTTGAAGGGAAAAAATCAAATCGGAATGGTTTTGGGGCAACGGTAGAAATCCGGTATGGAGGAAAAAAACAGTTCCGCTTATATCATGGAGTTGGATTATATTCTCAAAGTGTCCAGCCAATTCATTTTGGAGTCGGTACCATTGCTCAGATTGACACGGTTTTGGTGAACTGGCCTTCCGGAGAAATGGATACCATAACTTCTGTTCCGACAAACACCCAAATTGAAGTCAAGGAGAAAAGCGGTTTTAAAATCGTGAATGTGCCCGGCAACAAAAAAGTCTACGGATGTACCGACATAAACAGTTGTTCCTTTAATCCCAAAGCAACAATCGACGATGGTGTATCATGTACCTATTTAGCCGGAGGACAACTTGCAGGAGCATCTGAGTCGAACATGTTCAATACAGAAACATACTCATATACAGGTACAAGTGGCAATGAATTGGTTTGGACCGTTGAAAATGGCGATATCATAGCGGGTTATGGCTCACCGACAATTAAAGTTCGATGGGGAATTGCCGGTCAGGGTAAAGTTTCAGTTTATGAAAAGGGAACATGTTATGGAGATAAAGTTTCCATGTCTGTTAAAATCAACCTGGATAAATTGTTTGGCGAACATTCCATTGCCAGAATATGGAATGAAGCTTTACTGGCAGGAATTCGTGGCGATTATGCCCGGCCGACAATGAATGCCCGGAATTTATTTCACACTTCGGTAGCCATGTATGATGCCTGGGCCATCTATGACAGAAACTCAAAGACCTATTTGTTGGGGAATAAGATTGGTAGTTTTGAAAGTCCTTATAAAGGTTTTCGAACCAGTGAAGAAAAAGTTTCGGCAAGGAATAAAACCATTAGCTATGCAGCCTACCGGCTTTTAATGCATTGTTTTGGTTTCTCTCCGAATGTGAAAGAATCAATCCGAAGATTCGATGAAATAATGAATCAGCTTGGTTATGACACATCCATTACCAGTGCAGACTATTCGAATGGCGATCCTGCTGCAATGGGAAATTACATTGCTCAAACAGTCATTGATTTTGGACTTCAGGATGGTTCACGCGAATCGACCGGATTCGATAATGCCTTTTATCAGCCGGTTAATCCGCCTCTTGAACCTGTCAAACCGGGAAATCCTGCGCTTATTGATCCAAACCGATGGCAGCCGCTTTCATTAAAAACATTCATTGATCAGAACGGGAATCTGATTGTGGGATCAACACCAAAATTCCTGAGTCCTGAATGGGGAAGTGTGATTCCGTTTTCACTCCCGAATGAGGATGCCACGGTGCACGGCAGATATACGATATACGATGATCCCGGAGCCCCTCCGTATCTGAATAGTTCGGATGATGGGGCCGATTATAAATGGTGTTTCTCCATGGTTTCAATCTGGGGAAGCCATTTAGATCCATCGGATGGTGTGATCTGGGATATTTCTCCCGGATCGATCGGAAATGTGGATAGTCAATCGTTTCCCGGAAAATTTTCCGACTATTCGAACTTCTACAAATATTTGGACGGAGGAGATATCGGTAAAGGCCGAAAGTTGAATCCGGTCACCGGCTTACCTTATGAAGTTGAGTTGGTTCCACGGGGAGATTATACTCGGGTGTTGGCTGAATTTTGGGCCGACGGTCCGAAATCGGAAACGCCACCGGGGCATTGGTTCACCATTTTGAACTACGTCAGCGACAATCAGTTATTCGAAAAAAAGCTTGAAGGCAAGGGACAAGTGCTGGATAATCTGGAATGGGACATCAAATCGTATTTTATATTGGGAGGAGCCATGCACGACGCAGCAATTGCTGCCTGGGGCCTTAAAGGATACTATGATTACATTCGGCCAATCTCAGCCATTCGATACATGGCCGGAGTAGGACAGAGTACCGACAAAACCTTGCTGAACTACAATGAACAGGGTATTCCGCTGGTAAAAGGATATATTGAGGTGGTTGAAGAAGCTGATTCGCTGGCTGGAACCAAGCATGAAAATGTCGGTAAAATAAAGCTTTTTACCTGGAAGGGACATAGTTACATTAAAAATCCTGCGGTTGATCAGGCCGGTGTGGGATGGATTTTAGCCGACAATTGGTGGCCGTATCAAAGACCATCTTTTGTTACTCCGCCATTTGCGGGTTATATTTCGGGCCATTCAACCTACTCAAGAGCTGCAGCTGAAGTGATGACAAAAATTACCGGCAGTGAATATTTTCCCGGTGGCTATGGCGAGTTTATTGCCCAAAAGAACAGATTCCTCGTTTTTGAAGAAGGTCCAAGTGTGGATGTAAAACTGAGGTGGGCAACCTATCGCGATGCATCAGACCAATGTAGTTTATCTCGAATTTGGGGTGGAATACATCCTCCATGTGATGACATTCCCGGACGAATAATCGGCGAAAAAATCGGAAAAAATGCGGTTGCATTTGCTGAAAAGTATTTTGTCAATGACAGTATTTCCGGAATATCCAGAGACCTTCAGATTAAGGTTGAGATTTTTCCAAACCCAGTCGCCAATGGTGATGATTTGAAAATTACCAATACCAGGAGCAATCAGGTATTTCAATTCATGGATATTCAGGGAAAAGTTATTCAATTGAAAAAACTGAATTATTCCGATCAGAATAGAACTACCATTTTAACTTTTGGAAATCTTTCATCAGGAATTTACATTTTACGTTCGGAAGGATCGGCCTGGAAAATAATGGTCAGGTAGATTCGCCTGGAGTGATTTTCCCGGCTTCATCCGTTACAAGGAATAATCTATCTTGAATTTACCGCTTTTCAAGTCAACCACAACGTTTTTTTCTCCTCCCAAATCATTTTCGTTACCGTTCAGTCTGTATTTTTTTACTCCGGAAGGAATCACAATTCCAGCCTCGGTTCCAACCGGAATTTCAACATTCAGTTCCATTGTTTTTCCTTTCAATTCCCAGTTGACGACCAACTTTCCGTAAGGTGTTTCCTTGAATGTTTTGGCCCAGGTAATTCCCTTCGGAATTTGAGGTTGAATAAGCACCTTCCGGTAAGCAGGAACGTTTTCATCCGGACGGATACCACCAACTGCCTGATAGAACCATGAACCAATTCCGTTGTAACAGTTATGAATGCGGCTCCGATGACCATTCCAATGCTCCCAGGTCGTTGTGGCTCCGTTTTCGATCATGTACAAATAGCCCGGATAATCTTTCTTTTTCAACATGGAATACATCAGGTCTGCGGAGTGATTTTTAACTGCCCATTCAGTCAAAACCGGAATTCCGACCAGTCCGCAGCCAAAATGACCACCCCGGTTTTTTTCGGTTTCATTAACGAGACTTTGGGTAACTGCGCTGGTCAGTCCTTCAGGAACAACACCCGACAACATCGGATAGGCCAGATCAATCTGTGTTCCGGTCGCATAGGTATTTTTTGTCGGATCAAAAAATCGCTGGTGAATCTGTTTTTGAAGCAAATCTTTTTTCTGAGCGTACTTTTCGGCATCTTCGGTTTTCCCAAGAACCTGGGCTATTTTTTGCATGTCGTCCAAACAAACTGCAAGGAAACAATTGTTGACCAGGCCGACCGATGCTTCAGCTTTTTGATCAATTCCTGTTGGGGTGGCCCAGTCACCCAGATACCACGTTCTGTATTCGGTATCCGGCCAGCCTTTCAGCAAACCATCAGCGGAATAATTATCGACGTATCCCAGCCATTTTTGCATCACCGGATAATATTTTTCAAGGATGGCCGCATCTCCGTAGTTCATATAGGTTCTCCATGAAGCGGTGATGATGAAGCCGCACCAGTACGGACCACCACCAGCTTTGTATGGATTGGGTGCTGTGTGCGGCATTCCACCGTCTTCCCGGATACAATCGGCCCAGGCCTGCAGCCAATTCACGTACAATGGATTCAGGTTGAACATCGTTTGAGCCGTTTCGGTGGAAGCATTTCCGTCGCCACCATATCCCAGACGTTCAACTGTCGGACAATCTACCAGATCGCCGCCCATACTGAGACACTGTAGGGTGTAAAAAACCATATCGTGAATCTTGTTCAATTCAGGATCGGAACACTGAAACCCGGAAGCCAACTCAAATCCGGTATGAATCAGATAGGCCGTAATCGATTCGTTGCTTGGCGCTTCCGACAAGTTAGAAATACGAATATACCGGAATCCGTGGTAATTGAATTTATTTTTGAACACTTCCGCCGTTTCTCCGGAAGCAATGTAACGGTCAGATTGACTTTGATCGAAAAATTTCCCTTTTTCATCCAGGTGATCGGAATATTCCAGGACGATTTGCTGAGATTTCTTCAATTTCTGAAAATGGATTTCGGTCCAACCTGTGAGGCTTTTTCCCATGTCGATCAGGAAAGTATCTTTTGCCAATAGTTTAATTTCCTTAGGTTTAATCGTTTCTGCAATCCGGTTTTGCTCCACCATTTGCGGACTGACTTCATGATCCGGAACCGAAATTACTTTTACCGGGTTCCATTTTCTATCCACCGTATTTTCTGCCGACAGATCATTTTGCGCCATCGATCCATCCAGAATTTCGCCTCCAAAGTGATGAGGTTGCCAACTTCCATGCCGCATGTAACTGCTTTTTCTTCCTGTCCAGGAAGCATCGGTTTTCAGGATGATTTCCCTTTTATTTTCAACCAGTTTTTCCAACTGTGCTTTTACCAATGGACCATTGTTTACCACTCCGGGCAAACCTTCGGTGTACCAGCCACTTCCGAGCCATAACATCAGATCATTCTGACCTTTTTTTACCAATGAAGAAACGTCGTATGTAATTGCCCACGAACGTTTGTTGAACTGTGAAACAGCTGGAGCCAGAACACCATCACCCACTTTTTGTCCGTTCAGGTAAACTTCATGATAACCCAGCGAATTGACATGCAGAAGCAACCGGCTTCCGGTCTGATCCAGGTTGAAGGATTTTTTTAGTTGGGGGCAATCGCGATACCCGGAATCGGTTGGGAAACCAATATACAGAGCCTGCCAATCTTCCTTTTTTAAAAGACCGATACTGAATTCGGCAAGCTCACTCCAGGGCGAAATATTCCCGGCTTCGTCCCAAACACGGACTTTCCAGTAATAGGCTATTCCTGAGATCAGCGGTTTTCCGCTGTATGGAACCAAAATACTGGTCGAAGAAGCAATTCCTTCAGAATCCCAAAGGTCGGCCTGATCTTTTTTTAACAAGTCCGCATTGCTGGCAACCATCACCTGAAAGGATTTTTGTACCGTTCCGTTTTTCTGGCTCCGGACTTTCCAACTGAAGCGGGGCACGGTTTTATCGATCCCCAAAGGGTTTTGAAGGTTTTCGCATTTCGGTTCATAAACCCGCAGTGTTCCGTGTCCGACACATCCTGAAAGGAGGAAAACAAAAGCAATACCGGCAAGTAATAGTGATGGTTTCATCGTATTTATGTAGGTTAATTTTTACAAGCGTAATATACTGAAAATTGAGATTACTCCGGAAAGTATCAAAGAGCGTCATTGCGAGGTACAAAGCAATCTCATGCTATTGGTATACTGAATGTTAAGATTGCTTCACTTCGTTCGCAATGACGAAAACCATTTTTAAAAATCGGCTCAAAATTATATTTGAAAGAAAGTGACTCAATTCTGCTTTTTGTTTATTTTTCAAAAATTGACGGTTATCGTTTTAATCGGAATAATCTCTACCGGGCCTATCAACCCTGAAGCAGGCAGAGGTTTGAACCCAAATTCCCTGGGAATCTCTTTACTCACTTCTTTGCTTCCAAACCGGGCAACCAGATTTTCCGGAACAGGAGGTGCTTCTTTCATGGCCGAAATCCGGTTAATCAAGGTATTTGTAACCAAAACCACGAGTTTATTTTCGCCATCTTTTACTGCAGCAGTCACATCAGGTTTTTGACCCTGAATCCAGACAGTTCCAATGTTTTGATCGTTGAGAATCACTTCGGCAACATTCCCAACTTTTCCCAGATCAAGCATGAGTTTAATATCCTTTTTCAGGTATTCTACCGGAACCTGAAAATTAATTTCGTACCGGCCGGTTCCGCTGAAATTCCGGGTTGCTGGAAAATCGGTCCATGAGAATAATTCATCAGTTTCTTTTACAAAACCTGGAAATCCCTCACTTTTCGTCTCTATTTTCCAAGTCCCTGAAATCTGGTAAGGAGCAGGAATTCCTGAGACCACAGAAGTGATTCTTTTCTCCTGATCACCTGATTTTACTGTTGAAACAAAGGTTCCGTTGTGGTCGGCTAACGCGATTATTTCATTTTTCATTGCATCAGTAATCTGATCAAAACTGGTGTTACTGACATAAGTTTCCGGTTCGCCGGGAGCAAATTCGAGGAATAGCGATTCATAAGGAGCCAGATTGAGAGGAACCTTAATTCCATCTTTCACTTGACTAAAATTGAAAACTGGAGTGATTTCGCCGGTATATGGATTCCATTTCCGGATCAGTTTATTTTTGACCCGGAATGTGACTGGAATCCGACTCGTTTTATCCTGAATATTCGACACAAAATAGATATCCTTTTCTCCCACTTTCCGGTGAATAAAGGTCAGTCCGTTGTTTTTACGCAGCCCTTCATAAGCAAAATCAATCCCGAAATCGGGGTCAAGGTGACTGCGAATGGTCTCCAGGAACGGATCAAGCATACTACTTCGCTTGTCCCACCAGATGGTTCGGTCGATTACATTTTTGATTTGATAGGTTCTTCCCTTTCCGTAGGGGTTCATAACCACACCTTCTGCAATCTGAGGTTCATTCAGGCCATATGGATTGATCGTTTTATCTTCCGTTTTTTTAGGAGTCCGGAAAAGCTGATTGGTGAGCGACATCACCTGTTCGTCTGATTTTTGGTAATCCTGAAATCCGGTTGACTTTTCCGGAAGGCGTTCCAAAGCAATCACAATTCCGCCCTGATCCACATATTTCTCAATAAACTGAAGGGTTTTCAGCGGGATCGTCTCCACATTCGGAAGAATCAATACTTTGTATTTCATGTTCCGGATGTCAATTTTTCCGTCATCGATTTTGGCCAGATTCTGCAAAGCATCATCATTCATCAAATCATAGTTATATCCATTTGAAATCAGCAGATTACCCAGTTCACCCCAGTCAAATTCGCGGGTCCATTTGCGCGGATTCAATACATTTTTTGCCCATTGGTTTGCCAAAGGAGAATACACCGCAATATCGGGAACAAAGTCGCCCTGCCGCAACAAATACGAACATCGGGCAATGTATTCGGCCAGTTTGGGGTAATACTTCCACCACACATTCTGAGGCTGAATGTAGGCTGCAAAGGGAAGCGAGCGGGTAGGGGAAATCTGCTTTTCGGGCGAAAAGTTAAAACCATGATTGTAAAATTTAGTGGCTCCAGCCAGTAGGTAACCATCACTCGCAATCTTTAATTCTTCGAGCGTTTCGCGATAGCGTTCCCAGTGGATAAATGTATAAACCTCTGCAGAAACCACTTTCCGGCCATAAATATGTGCACCGGATGCCACGTATTGTTTGGGTCCGATTCTGGTATCGAACCAGTCGGCGGCATCTTTTTCACCGGCGGTAATTTCCATCTCCGGAATATGCGTCATTCCTGACGCTTCAATGTTGTCGGTATTAAAACCATAAGCCTGAATCCGGCCCTGAATGTGATGAGCTTCGCACCATCCGAGAAAGGTTTTGAAGAAAATATTCAAGCCAGTCTGATGCAAAAACTCATTCACATCGAACCTGATTTTGGGTGAAATTTCACCAACTTCCCACCAAATGGCGGGCAAATATGGAGTCAGGTCGTAACCTTTTTGCTTTTTGAATTCTTCCAGCAAACCGGTTGACCAGTTGATACCACTGGCCAGGTTTGCCAGTTCAAAACTATCGGCAAACAATGATTCTACTGTTTTCCCAAATTCATCGCCAATTGCTGCATAGATTTTGCCACCGAGATAGTCGCAATAACTTTCCATTGCGCTTTTACTGAAATGATCGACCGCATTACTAATTCCGTTTTTCTTCAGCCAGAAAGCCATCAGTCGCCATTCTCCATCTGGTACTTTCCAGGTAATTTTATTTTCTTGAACCAAACTCATCAAGTTTACCAGCGACTTTTCATTAACTTTTCCGTCCTTTTCAATTTTTCCGGCTATAACCGCCAGCAAGGTTTCAGAACCATTAAGCTTCGGTTCGAAATGTTCCCAGGATCGTTTGGTTTTAGTCAACCCACCCGGCAAATTCCCGCTAAATGTTTGATTTCCTTCCAGAACGACAGATGTCGGAACCATGTCTTTGCTTTTGTCCTCCTCCTTTACCCATTCACCACCGATGACCCAGCCGGGTCCACCGAAATTCAGTGAAACTTCCATTCCCAGCCGCTTCGCTTCCTTCACGGTATATTTCAGCATTTCCAGATATTCATCTGACAAATACGGAATATTCCCTTTTTCATAAACCGGATCCATGGTAATTTGCTCCACCCCGCGGATTCCATGGCTGCGCATCTCTTCCAGTTCATGAGTAATTTCCTCTTTTGAGACCGGATTTCCTGGCCACCACCAGCGGGTATGCGGCCAACAATCCATCGGCGGATTTTTGAAATTCTGAATTAAATCCTCTTTATTTGCTGCTATTTGAGCAAAAGAAAGAATCACAGCTATAAGAAGAAGAACAGGAATTAAAGCAATTCGTTTCATTGGAAATCGGTTTATATTTTAACTCATAGGACTCCATTTCATTACGTCCTATGCTGTCGCAAATCGGGGCTTTGCCCCTTTTAGTCCTGAAGGGACGATAGGTATAAGCACAGGGTGATTATAACCCTGTGGATTAAG
>JBAWZG010000125.1:0-12263 GCA_037143155.1 Bacteroidia bacterium | reverse complement strand
GTGATGTATCCTGAAATCAAGGAGCGTATCAAAGGAATGAGCATGAAAGATGCAGCCCTCGAAATTAACCACTGGTGCCACGAAAAAGTAACCTACCGTGGAACCGATTCCCGAACCAGCGCACCGCTCAGTACCATAAAAAAGACATTTGGCCGATGCGGTGAAGAATCAACATTTACAGTGTCAGCTATGCGCACTGCCGGAATCCCTGCCCGTCAGGTGTACACGCCACGCTGGGCACATACCGACGACAACCATGCCTGGGTGGAAGTCTGCATCGACGGCAAATGGCAGTATTTAGGTGCCTGCGAGCCTGATGTGGATTTGAATATGGGATGGTTTAGCGAACCCTCCACCCGGATTATGCTGGTTCATACCCGTGCCTATGGTCACTATTTCGGAACTGAAAATGTGATCATTGACGAAGACCGCTTTTCGGAACTGAACCTGAGTTCGAACTACGCTACCACCAAAAAGATAACCATTTCGGTGAAAAAAGCCGACGGAACGCCAGCCGATAGTGCCAAAGTGGAATTTCAGCTTTACAACTACGCAGAATATTACCCGATTGCCTCCGGATTCACAAACCCTCAAGGTTTTACCAGCCTGATAACCGGCATGGGCGACCTGATTATATGGGCAGCCAAAGACGGAAAACTGGCGTACCAAAAATTTTCGGTTCCTGAAAAAGATACGCTCGAATTGGTTCTGAATCAAACCACTCCGGCTAATTCAAGTGAATTGTTCAATCTGGTGCCGCCACATGCTGCAAAAGTTGAATCGAAAGTGACCGAAGCGGCTAAAAAAGCCAACACCATTCGTCTGACTAAAGAAGATTCCATCCGGAATGCAACAATGAAAACCTTCAAAGATTCGGCATGGATTGCCGGTTTTGCAGCCAAAACAAAACTTCCGGCAGATACCCTGGCCCGACTTATCAAACTGAGCTACGGAAACTGGGACCAGATTTCGGCTTACCTCGAAAAGAATGCTCCGGCATACCGAAGCACGGTTCTCGAGCTGGCCATTCAACTGGCCGACAAAGATTACAGCGATGCTCAGGAATCCATTCTGACTGATCATCTGGTGCAGTCGGCTCAGTTGGGGTTACAAAAGCTGGTTCCTTCGAAGGAATTATTTACCAAATATGTTTTATCACCCCGCATTGCGCTCGAGAATCTGAGTTCGTGGCGAAGCTTCCTGGCGACTTCGCTTGATGCTGAAATGGCGCAATCGACGCGCAACGACATTACTGTTCTTTCCAACTGGATTCGCAAAAACATTCGAATTAACACGTTTGCCAATAAGCATTCACGGGCACCACTTAGTCCGGCTGGCGTGTACAATCTGCGTGTGGCCGATCCCGAATCACGGAATATTTTCTTTGTGGCGGCCTGTCGCACCTTTGGTATCCCGGCCCGCTTAAATCCCGAAACTCAGATTCCGGAATACAATAAAAACGGCGAATGGCTGCGGGCAGGTTTCGATCCCGAAGCCATTTCCCAACCTGAAAAAGGATTCCTGAAGCTGACTGAAAAAAACAACCCCGTTCCTCCGCAATATTACCTGCATTACACCATCGGTTTCCTGAAAGACGGATTTTACAAAACCCTCGAATTTCCGGAAGGTAGCCGTCTGACCAATTCAGACCAACCGCTTGAACTGGAAGTTGGATACTATTCACTCGTTACCGGAAATCGTCAGGAAGACGGATCGGTGCTGAGTCGGATGAGCTTTTTCAGCATCGAAAAGGGCAAACAAACCACGGTTCCGGTTGAATTGCGTAGCCAATCGGGGGAACTGAAACCATCAGGAAAGCTGAATCTAAATCAGCTGAACCTTGAAAAAGAAGGTAAATCAGTGAGTTTATCTTCGTTAGTAGCCGGTAAATATTCGGTTGTAATACTAATCGATCCTGATAAAGAACCATCGAAACACATCCTGAACGATTTGGGTCCGTATGTCGATCATTTTAACAAATGGGGAGGACAATTCGTGCTGGCCATGCCTGCTGAAAAGGCCGGACAGGCTGGTGTGCTGAAAACCTACCAATTGCCGTCGAAAATGGAAAGCGGCATCGATCCGGATGACCAAATCCTGAAGGCCATTTCGTCCATTTATGGAACCGGACTTAAAGATAAACTGCCGCTGGTGCTGCTTTGCGACGCCTCCGGAAATGTATACCTATTTTCTTCAGGATACAAAATCGGAATAGGTGAACAACTCCTGAAAGTGATTTCGGCTATTGAATCGAACAAGAAAATGCTGGAAGCAAAGGGTTCGTGCAGCAAACTATAGCATGCTCATTTTTGGATTATTCATAAACGATTGAAAATTTACACTTATAGCAATGTTTCCATCGGAGCGAAGCCTCTCAAAATGAACACAAGTGTATGGCTCAATAACATACATTTTTATTATTTTTGAGGAAATTCTTAAACAATCCATGATCCTATTTCGTTTTAGGAATACATAAACATTTCACTTGTAATTGCCAGATTAAAAATGATTTAACTAAATTTTGAAAAATCGCGATTCAGGTATAAATCATTGATTAGCAGCCGTCAGAAAACCTAAACAATATGAGTCGAAAAAAACTATTTACTTTACTTGCATTTTATATTGTACTCAATCATTCGTTTGCCCAGACTTATTTATATTTTCAGGACAGCAACAGGCCTGTTTATTACGATTATAGCTTGCTTGAACTTAGCGCTCCCAGCGATTTGGAAAGAAACGTTAGTGATTTAACTAAATTTCCTGTGGAAACCGGCATTACGGCGCTACAAGGTTCAAATTCACTTCGTTTGCATTGGTTGTCAAATGCCGGCGGCGACTGGCTGGCCCTGATAGCTGCAACTGCCTGGACATCCTATAATATTTCGGGAACTGATACCTTGTCGTTTTGGGTTTATTCTTTAGAAGGAATCTCTGCCACCAATCTGCCTAAAGTTTGTTTTCAGGATGTAAACAATGTAAAAACATTAAAAACTGAAATCACTACATATTCAACTGATATACAAGCTTCAAACTGGACCCGGATTAAAATTCCAATGTCCATTTATCTAAGCTCAAATCCACTGGTCGATTTCACGAAAATAAAAACTGTAGGATTTGCCCAAAATACTGCCGATGGCATTTATCATACTTTACTAATTGACGATGTCCGGGTATATAAAGGAAATGCAGGTGCCTTAACGGTTTCTGCACCCACCGGTTTAACTGCAAAGGGTTACGATAGTCATGTTCGTTTAAAATGGACTGCAAACACGGAGGCAAATTGCACTGGTTATCGGATTTATCAATCTATTGATGCTGGAGCAACTTATCAAATAAGGAAAGTGCTTGATAAAAGTCAGACTGTGTATACCGATTTTGTAGCAAAACAAGGAGAAAACTTAACATTAAAATATAGGATTTCGGCCTTGAACGATGCTTATATTCCTTCGGGATTTTCTGTTTCAACAGAAGCAGCAACTCATGTTTTTACCGATGATGAATTATTGGATATGGTTCAGGAAGCCACTTTCCGATATTTTTGGGATTATGCACATCCAAGCAGCGGTCTTGCACGCGAGCGCACTGGTTCTGGAAATACGGTTACTATTGGAGGCTCCGGCTTTGGACTAATGGCTTTACTTTCGGGCATTGACCGTAATTTTGTAACCCGGACAGAAGGCGCCGCACGAATTTTGAAAATTGTCAATTTTCTCACCACTGCCAACCGTTTTCATGGCGTTTGGCCACACTGGATGAACGGCAACTCGGGTACAATTATACCTTTTAGTACTTATGACAATGGCGGCGATTTGGTTGAAACAGCTTTTCTGGTTCAGGGTTTATTAGCAGTTCGTCAATATTTTAATCAAAGTAATGCCACAGAAAAGGAAATTGTTCAGAAAATTACAGCACTCTGGCAAAGTGTGGAATGGGACTGGTATTCAAACAATAACAGCGGTGCTTTGTATTGGCACTGGTCGCCAAATTATGCCTGGCAAATGAATATGCCAATTAAAGGCTGGAATGAAGGGTTGATTGTTTATTTATTGGCAATCGCTTCGCCAACCCATTCAGTTCCATCAACTTATTGGTCAACCGGCTGGGCAAGTAATTCTTCTTATATCAATGGAAAATCCTTTTATGGTTATCCCCTGAAAGTTGGCTGGAATTACGGTGGCCCATTATTTTTTGCACACTATTCTTTTCTGGGTTTCGATGCCAGAAATTTGAAAGACAAATACACAAATTATTTTACAAATAATACCAACCATACATTGATTAACAGAGCGTATTGTGTGGAAAATCCAAAAAAATATGCAGGATACAGCGCTAATTGCTGGGGACTGACCGCATCAGACGATCCAACCGGTTATTTGGCACACGAACCAACTACAAGCGACGATAATGGAACTATTTCGCCAACTGCCGCCCTTTCTTCCATCGTTTACACACCACAATTTTCACTCGATGCATTAAAATATTTCTATCGCCAACTTGGCCAGTATATTTGGGGTGAATATGGCTTTGTTGATGCCTTTAATCTTACAAGTAACTGGTATGCAACATCTTATTTGGCAATCGACCAGGGACCGATTATAGCAATGATTGAAAATTATCGTTCCGGGTTACTATGGAAAAATTTCATGGCAAACCCTGAAATTGAACCGGCCCTGAAAGCAATTGGTTTTGTTGCCGATAATACCGGAATTGAGGAACAAAAAGTCAGTAATAGTTTTTCAATAAGCATCCTGAAAGGAGCTGATAAAAGCGATTTCAGAGTAAATATTAAGGGAAAACCCGGCAGTAAAATAAATGCTGAAATTTTTGATACTCAAGGTAAATTAATTTCAAAACCAATTAATAATCATTTGCTTACCGGTGAAGAAGAGATTATGAATTTTTCTGTCGAAAACCTTATTCCCGGAATATATTTCTTAAAAGCTAATGATTTATTTCATGCAGATTGTAAAATGTTTATAGTAAATAATTAAAATAGTTTTGTTTAACTAAAAATTTAAGCATCATGAAAAAAAGTCTAATATTTTTGTTTCTTCTATTTGCAGGCATAGGATGGGTGCAATCTCAAACACTTGCTGATTTTGAAACGCCCGAAACCTCATTTGGGATGAACATAATGGGAAACTTCCCGTTTGATGGGACTTCCCTTGAAGTGGTGGACAATCCTTTTCCTACCGGAATCAATACCAGTGCAAAAGTGGTGAAGTTAATACGTTCAAAAGCCGGTGATCCGTGGGCTGGTTTTTGGACTTCTGAAATCCCCATTAATATAAACTTCCGGTATGTTCATGCCAAAGTGTATAAGACCCGTATTAGTCCGATAAAATTTAAACTTGAAGGTGGGGTTGACGGAAATGTTGAAATTTTTAGCGCAACTCCACAAACCAAAATTAATGAATGGGAAGATATTGTTTTCGATTTTACTGATAAATCCGGAACGTTCCCAACATTCGCCTTTATGCCGGATTTTGCTGATCCGGTGAATCTTACAGAAGATATTGTTATTTATTTTGATGACATAGTTATTAACGATATTCCGCCGGTGGAATCGCAACCAACAGCAAGTTTTAGCGCAGATGCTACTTCAATTAATACGGGAAGTACCGTAAATTTTACGGATAATTCAATCGGAATTCCAACCTCTTGGGACTGGACATTTCAAGGAGGAACTCCTGCCACTTCTACCGATAAAAATCCGGCGGAGATCCTATACAATAGCAGTGGAAACTTTACTGTTACCCTAAAAGTTACCAATTCTGTTGGAAATTCTACAGCAACAAAAGCTGGATTTATAAAAGTGACCCAGCCTGCTTCCGGTTCAACCACGATAGTTAATTTTGAAGACAATACCTGGGGCTTACTAACCCGACATTCCATGGCAAATGGTTCACTCGATTTTGTCCCAACAACGTTTGATATTGTGGATAATCCTGCGCCCGACGCAGTAAATTCAAGCGCAAAAGTCGGGAAATTTACCCGTGCCTTTGATGGCAATCCGTGGGCTGGTTTTTGGGCGAATATTGCTCCAAGTTTAGACTTGGCAACTAAAAAATATGTCCATGTAAAAGTTTATAAACCAAGGATTAGTCCTTTGAAATTTAAGTTGGAAGGTGGTGCAACAGGCGATCCCAAAACATTGGAAATCTTTAGTATAGTTGATCAAACGAAAGCAGATGCCTGGGAAGATATTGTTTTCGATTTTTCGTCAATGAGCAGCAAATACCCCATAGTTGCCTTTATGCCAGATTTTTTAGACCCGGTAAACCTTACAGATAATATGGATATCTATTTTGATGATATTCTTTTAAGTAAAGATTTGGTTTTGAGTGTAAAACCTATCGAAGCAAACAAATTCGTCTGTTACCCAAATCCGGTTGTTGATAACGTTCTGGTTAGCAACTTGATGAACATCAATTCAATTGCAATTAAGAATGTTTTAGGAAAAACCATTCTTACCCAGAAAGTAAATTCAACTACTCAAAAAATCGATATGCAGAAGTTTTCTTCAGGAATTTATATTATTTCTGTTACTGATAATTCAGGAAATTCTTCTTCAATGAAATTGATGAAGAAATAGATCATAGTCTTAAATTAAACCTGACTATGAAAAACAAATTCTTTTCATTCATTATCGTATTATTTTTTCTTGTCACAATATTACTTTCCTGCAACACAGAGAAAGCAAAAAAGAAAGTACTTGCCGGAAACAAAATTTCCGACGATTCACTCCTGACACTCATTCAGTACCGAACCTTCCAATATTTCTGGGATGGTGCAGAACCGGTTTCAGGAATGGCCTGCGAACGGATTCATACCGATGGAGTTTATCCTGAAAATGATCAGAATGTGGTGACTTCAGGAGGTTCCGGATTTGGGCTGATGGCAATTCTGGTCGGCATCGAACGGAAATTTATAAGCCGGGAAGCTGGCATAAAACGGTTTGAAAAAATTGCCGGATTCCTTAATCATGCCGATCGTTTTCATGGGGCATGGCCGCACTGGATGTATGGCGAAACTGGAAAAGTAAAACCTTTTGGTACCAAAGATAATGGCGGCGATATTGTCGAAACAGCCTACCTGGTTCAGGGACTCATTTGTGTGAAGAATTTTATGAAGCAAGATGTACCTGCAGAAAAGGCATTGGCCGAAAAAATTGCCAAACTGTGCAATGAAGTGGAATGGAGCTGGTACCAAAACGGAAAGCCCGCGCTATACTGGCACTGGTCGCCAAGCTACAACTGGGAAATGAATTTTGCCATCGGGGGCTACAACGAGTGCCTCATCGCATACGTACTTGGAGCAAGCTCACCAAGCTATCCGCTTTCCCCTGAAGCATATCACAAATGTTGGGCACGGAACGGTGAAATCAACGGAGAAACGACCAAATACGGTTACATTCTGAAGCTAAAGCATAATGGTGCCCAGGAATATGGCGGACCACTTTTTTGGGCTCATTATTCCTACCTTGCCCTCGATCCGCGCAACCTGAAAGATGAATATGCCCACTATTGGGACGAAAATCGGAACCAGGTGCTGATCGATTATGAATATTGTGTTGAAAATCCCAGAAAATTCAAAGGATATGGACCTGATTGCTGGGGTCTGACCGCAAGCTATTCGGTTAATGGCTACGATGCGCATATGCCATCCAACGATTTGGGAGTGATTTCTCCAACGGCAGCGCTCTCTTCGTTTCCATATTCTCCGGAAGAAAGTATGCACGCAGCCCGTTATTTTTACAGCAAACTGGGCGATAAAATCTGGGGACCGTATGGATTTTACGATGCATTCAGCGAAACAGCAAACTGGTTTCCAAAACAATATCTGGCTATCGATCAGGGGCCGATTGTGGTGATGATTGAAAATTACCGTTCTCAATTACTCTGGAAATTATTTATGCAAGACAAGGATGTTCAAACCGGATTGACCAAACTTGGGTTTACTTTTCAGGGAAAATAACTTTTGATTCCGGGATTTCAATTTACTTTGCAATTGGATTAGTATTTATCATCGGATATCGAACGATAAAGCTTCCTTTACCATTTTGCCGAAAATCAATAACCAATTCCTCCATCTGATTGGAGGGTATTTTACCTACAAAACATGAAGAAACCATTTTACCAACTGATCATCCTGATCATATTGACCTCAACATCGATTTCGTGGGCAGCGAAAAGTCCGACCGAAGATCAGAAGATGCACACCTTCATCAGCGGATTGATGAGAAAAATGACACTGGAAGAAAAGCTTGGACAATTGAATTTGCCGGCTTCAGGAGATATAATTACCGGTGCGGCAAGTAATTCGAACGTTGCCGAAAAAATAAAGCAAGGTAAGGTAGGCGGACTTTTCAATATTAAAACAGCTGAGAAAATCCGTGCAGTTCAGAAAATTGCGGTCGAAGAAAGTCGTTTGAAAATTCCATTGATTTTTGGGATGGATGTGATTCACGGATACCAAACCATGTTCCCGATTCCGTTGGGAATGTCGTGCTGCTGGGATATGAATCTGGTTGAGAAAAGTGCCCGGATTGCCGCGCAGGAGGCCAGTGCCGATGGCATTTGCTGGACTTTTTCGCCGATGGTTGATATCTCAAGAGATCCGCGCTGGGGCCGTGTTTCTGAAGGTTCAGGCGAAGATCCTTACCTGGGAGCACAAATTGCAACCGCCATGGTGAAAGGCTATCAGGGCGACGACCTTCGGAAAAACAATACCATACTTTCGTGCGTCAAACACTTCGCTTTGTACGGTGCCATCGAAGCGGGCAGGGAATACAATACAGTGGATATGAGTCGAATCCGGATGTACAACGAATATTTACCACCATACAAGGCCGCAGTCGATGCAGGAGCAGGAACCGTGATGGCTTCGTTCAACGAAATTGATGGAATTCCGGCAACAGCCAACAAGTGGTTGCTGACCGATCTGCTTCGCAAAGACTGGGGATTCAAAGGCTTTGTGGTGACTGATTATACCGCCATTATGGAATTACAGGAGCACGGAATAGGCAACCTGCAGGAAGTTTCAGCCCTTTCTTTAAAAGCCGGGGCCGACATGGACATGGTAAGCGACGGCTTGCTGGGTACCCTGAAAAAATCGCTCGATGAAAAAAAGGTAAGCCAGTCTGAAATTGATCAGGCTTGCCAACGGATTCTGGAAGCCAAATACAAACTCGGACTGTTCGAAGATCCATACCGCTATTGTGATTTAAACAGGGCAAAAACCGAGATATTTACACCTGAAAATCGTCTGGCGGCCCGCGAAATTGCTGCTCAAACATTTGTACTACTAAAAAATGACAAACAAATCCTGCCGATTCAGGGAAAAGGAACCATCGCTTTGGTTGGTCCATTATCCGATAACCGCGAAAATATGACCGGAACCTGGAGTGTTGCAGCTGATTTCTCGAAATCGGTATCCTTACTCGATGGTTTGAAAAATTCCGTTGGTAGTCAGGCGAAAATTCTATATGCTAAAGGAACTAATGTTCTAAACGATAAGGAACTCGATGCAAAAGTCAGTGTATTCGGAAAACCTACAAAATGGGATAACCGCTCGCAAAAAGAAATGATTGATGAAGCCGTTGCAATTGCCCGCCAATCGGATGTAGTTGTGGCAGCAGTTGGTGAATCAGCCGAAATGAGTGGCGAATGCTCGAGTCGTTCGGATATCAGCCTTCCGGAGAATCAGAAGGAATTGCTCGAAGCCCTTCTGGCAACCGGAAAACCTGTTGTAATGGTTCTGTTTTCAGGCCGTCCGATGACAATTAGCTGGGAAAAGGCGAATGTCCCGGCAATTCTAAATGTTTGGTTTGGCGGTACCGAAGCAGGAAATGCCATCGCCGATGTGCTGCTTGGCAAAGTCAATCCATCCGGAAAACTCAGTGCAACTTTTCCACAGAATGTTGGTCAGATACCGGTTTATTACAACCATAAAAATACCGGAAGGCCGCTTCCTGAAGGCAAATCGTACCAGAAATTTCTCACCGGTTACCTTGACGTCCCAAACGAACCGCTTTTTCCTTTCGGCTATGGATTGAGCTATACCACGTTCGAATATAAAAATCTGAAATTATCTGATTCGATCCTGAAAACCGATGGTAAACTGAAGGTTTCGATAGATGTGACCAACTCAGGAAATTACGACGGAGCGGAAGTGGTGCAGTTATATCTGCGCGATATGGTAGGAACGGTTACCCGTCCAGTCAAGGAGCTGAAAGGATTTCAGAAAATATTCCTGAAAAAAGGCGAAACCCGAACAGTTGAATTCACGCTGACCGAAAAAGACCTCCGTTTCTACAACAGCGATCTGAAATTCGTTAGTGAACCCGGCGATTTCAAAGTATTTGTCGGAACCAGCTCGGTGAATACAATGGAAGCGGGATTTGCATTGAAATAGAAAATTCAAACACGAAGACGCGAAGACACTAAGAAAATTTTTCTGGTGTCTTCGTGACTTTGTGTTTAATCAAAACTACCGGCCATGAAAAATCTGTTTCTTACATTTTCCATTTTCCTCTTTTCTTTTTCCATGCCAACAAAAGCTCAGGAATCAAGAGACAGCGTCATTGTAGTGAAAGGTCAGGTGAGTGATTATACTATCACCCTGAAGAAAAAGAAATTCCGCACGGGTCAGGTTACCGGTCCCGACGGGAAACCGCTCGAAGGTGCAACAGTCATGTACCAATTTAGTCCGGCACATGACAATACCGATGCAAATGGAATCTACAAACTGGTTGACTACGGCGACACCGTGATGGTGGTTTATTACCCTGGAATGGAAATGACTGCGGTGAACGTGAAACCTCTGGGGAATAAGGTAGATTTTAAGCTGAACCCACAAAAAGCAAGTTCAGTAAAAACTGAAAAAGCACGGGCGACTGAATGGTTCGATCCGCTGAACGATCATCCAAAAACTTTCTGCAACCCGGTAAACATCAGTTATAATTTCGAGCCGTACAACAACAATGTCAAAGCAAATGGTTCGTTTCGATCATCGGCTGACCCGATTCTGGTGAATTACAAAGGCGAATATTTCCTGTTTTCTACCAATCAGGGTGGGTTTCATGTTTCGAAAGATTTAAGCCACTGGGAATTTGTATATGCCAGTTTCCAGCGCACTCCAACGGACGACGATCAGTGCGCCCCGTCGGCTTATGTGAGCGGCGACACGCTGTTTTATACCGGTTCAACCTACCGAGGATTGCCCGTTTGGTACAGCACCGATCCCAAAAGCGGAAGATTCAAACGAAAAATCGAATCAGTTTCGCTGCCCTTCTGGGATCCGGGATTTTTCCTTGACGATGACCAACGTTTATACATGTATTACGGATCGAGCAACGAATTTCCACTGAAAGCTGTAGAATTGAACCGCAGTGACTTCTACCCGAAAAGCAAAATCATTGATGTTACAATACTGAAACCCGATCTGCATGGATGGGAGCGTTTCGGTATGAACAACGACGACAGCACAACGCTCGCGCCCTTTACCGAAGGCAGTTACATGAACAAACACAACGGTAAATACTATTTCCAATATGGTGCTCCCGGAACCGAATTCAAGGTGTATGCCGATGGCGTTTATGTAGCCGATCATCCGCTGGGGCCATTCACCTACCAGAAACATAACCCGATGTCTTACAAGCCCGGAGGTTTTGTGCAGGGTGCCGGTCATGGAGGAACCTTTGCGGATAACTATGGAAATTACTGGCATGTGGCAACCTGCATGCTGTCGCTCAAATACAAATTCGAAAGGCGCATCGGTATTTACCCGGCCGGTTTCGATGAGGATGGAACCATGTACGCTTCCACTGGCTACGGCGATTACCCTTGCCTGACTCCAACCAAAGCTACCGACCACCGCAGTGGAACCTTCTCCGGATGGATGTTGCTTTCATATCAAAAACCCGTCATGGTCTCATCTACTGATGGCGATTGGATTGCCAAAAATGCTTCGGACGAAAATATGCGCTCTTATTGGGCAGCAAAAAGTGGTAATCCGGGCGAATGGCTACAAATGGATTTGGGTGCGGTTAAGGAAGTTCATGCATTGCAAATCAATTACTACGATCACAAAGCTTTTCAGCACAATAAGGCGATGGATTTGTACCACCAGTACCGCATTTACCAGTCGGTTGACGGTCAAAACTGGACGCTGTTGGTGGACAAAAGCGATAACGACCACGATGTACCGCACGACTATGTAGAATTGCAGAAACCAGTCAATACGCGCTACCTGAAAATCGA
>JBAWZG010000124.1:0-12324 GCA_037143155.1 Bacteroidia bacterium | reverse complement strand
AAAGTTTAAAAAATTGTTCCAGCCTAAAAAGGATTGAGCTGATTTTACTTTTCTTTGTATACGAATTGAATCGTTATGAGAACACATTTTATTCACGACCGAAATGAAATAGATGCCATCCTGAAACAGTGTAAAACCTGTTTTGTGGCCATGTCCGACAACAATGTGCCGTATCTTTTGCCCTTGAATTTCGCTATGGATGGTGATCGGGTCATTCTTCATTCGGCGCAGAAGGGCCGGATGTGGGAAACGATAAAAAAAAATCCAAAGGTTTGTATCAACTGGATATTAGGCGAGGAACTGGCCTGGCAGGATATTCAGGTAGCTTGCAGCTACCGGGTAAAATCCAGATCGGTGATGGTGGAAGGTACGGCCAAAACGGTGGATGATCTGGAAGAAAAGGAGATGATTGTCCGGAAGTTTATGACCCAGTACAGTGATCTGCCATTTAAATTCAACGAACCGGCCATCCGGAATGTCGGTATTCTACTGGTAAAAATTGATAAGCTAACCGCCAAGGAATTTGGGGCAAAAACCCGGAAGAGCTTATAAAACGAATGATACGACTGGTAATTTATAATTCATAACTCACGAATATGATACTTGTAACCGGCGGAACCGGACTGGTAGGAGCACATTTGCTGTATGAGCTGACGAACTCTGGTCATCAGGTAAAAGCCTTGCGCAGGCAGCAAAGCAATACCGATTGGGTCCGGAAAATATTTTCGTATTACACTGCGAATGTCGATGAATTATTTGCCCGGATTGAATGGGTTGAAGGTGACATTTTGGATTACCTGAGCCTGGAAGAAGCATTAAAAGGCGTGACCGGCATTTACCATTGTGCCGCCATCGTTTCGTTTCATGGCGACGACCACGACATGATGCTGAATAACAATGTGAAAGGAACAGGCAATCTGATTGATGCAGCCATTCACAACGGAGTAAGCCGCTTTTGTCATGTCAGTTCCATTGCCGCATTGGGCAAAACACAGGATGGCAGCGAAATCAACGAAGAAACCTACTGGACACCATCCAAGCGCAAATCGGGCTATTCGCTGAGCAAATTCTTTTCAGAAATGGAAGTCTGGCGCGGAATTGAGGAAGGTTTGGATGCTGTTATCGTCAATCCATCCATCATCATGGGTCCGGGTAACTGGGAAATCGGCAGTCCGAAGCTGTTTCAATCCATGTGGAAAGGTTTAAAATATTACACCAAAGGGATTTCTGGTTTTGTTGATGTGCGCGATGTGGTCAAAGCGATGATCATGCTGATGGACGACAACCGGTTTGAACAGGTAAAAAATCAGCGGTTTATCCTGAATGCCGGAAACCTGAGCTACCAGGATTTTTTCAATAAAATAGCCGATGGCCTGAACAAACCCCGACCACGTAATTTTGCTTCAGATATGAAATTAATGATTGCCTGGCGCATGGCCAAAGCCGCCAGTTTCTTCACCGGTAAACGTCCAGTAATTACACGTGATGCTTTGTCTGGTACGAATCAGAAAAACCAGTATTCCGGAGAAAAAATTACACGCACAATTGGGTTTGAATATTCCAGTCTCGACAAGTCAATTGCGAATATTGCTGCAATCTTTATGAAAGATATGGTACTGCCTTCGAAGAAATAAGGAATTAAAAATCAGTAGATCAAATTTCAGTAAAAATGATTCGTAAGCTCATTCATTTCCTTTTCGTTAATTGTACAATTAGAACTGCTGTTTTTTAGAATGGATTGACGTTGTAACCAAATATTTTATATTATATTCGCACACTTTTTTGATGAAATGAAATAGCCTATATGGCTAATATCTAAATAAATACAGTTGTTTGAGCAAGCACAATTAAAAGAACACTATTCAAGATGATGAAAAAAGCGGATTTATTAAAAGAAACCATTGAACACATCGACATTAAGTCATTCGATTCAACTCCAATTATTGATTCCATGCGCAAAATGTCGTTCACCTCGCGCGATACCGCAAGTGCTGCCGATATTTTACTGAAAATGGTGAACCATACTGAATGTACAAACATTCTGACCCTCGCCGGAAGTACCAGTGCCGCGGGTTGCATGCAGCTTTATGTCGATATGGTTAAAAGCAACATGATTGATGCAATTGTCGCCACTGGCGCTTCAATCATCGACATGGATTTTTTCGAAGCACTTGGGCACAAGCATTATCGCGGATCAACCGAAATTAACGACGGAATTTTACGCGACCTCTACATCGATCGAATCTACGATACATTTATCGATGAAGAAGAGTTGCAGAATTGCGACAGTACCATCCAGGAAATTACGGATACCCTCGAAAAGAGACCATATTCTTCCCGTGAATTCATTAAGGAAATGGGAAAATGGCTGACTGTAAATTCAGTCAAAAAAGACAGCCTGATTCAGGTATGCTACGAAAATAAGGTTCCGATTTTTTGTCCTGCATTCTCAGATTCGAGCGCAGGTTTTGGATTGGCCAAACATCAGTGGGAAAATCCTGAAAAACATGTTTCGATCGACTCTGTCGCCGACTTTCTGGAACTGACAAAAATCAAGATGGCTGCCGGAGTAACCGGTCTGTTTATGATTGGCGGCGGCGTTCCTAAGAACTTTGCACAGGACACCGTAGTTTGTGCCGAAATTTTAGGCAAGGAAGTTCCGATGCATCAATATGCTGTCCAGATAACGGTAGCCGACGTTCGTGACGGAGGCTGTTCATCTTCAACCCTGAAAGAAGCCAGTTCATGGGGAAAAGTTCAGGTGACCGACGAACAAATGGTTTATGCCGAAGCGACTTCAGTGCTTCCATTAATCGTAAGTTATGTGTACCATAAAGGAACATGGAAACACCGCGAGCCCAAACACTGGAGCAACTTGTTCGACAAATAAACAAACGAATATATCATCCAAAACCTCCAATATTTCAGCTGAAATATTGGAGGTTTTTTTTTGTTGTATTTGCCAGTGAAAATTTTGTATAGCTGCGTAATTGCCGCCTGACAGTGAGGCAGGGCGCTTGTTAGATACGCAAGGCCGTGCGTCTCTACATGAAATTTGTGCCAAATCAGTCGTTGTTATGGGGTGATTTTTCCCTTCATTTGCCCTCAAATCATCTGCTTCGATGGTATTGAAAAGAAGAATGTACTTCCTTTTCCGATTTCGCTTTCGGCCCAGATCTTGCCCCCGTGTTTATCGACAAATTCCTTGCACAAAATCAGCCCGAGGCCTGTTCCGCCTTCATTGTTTGTTCCCTTGGTCGAAGAACCTGCATCAATTCGGAACATCTTCTCCAGCGAACTTTTCTTCATCCCAACCCCATTGTCCGATACCGAAAACAGAGTTTCGTCCGGTTTCCGTTCAGCAGAAATAACAATCCGGCCTCCAGGATTGGTAAATTTAAGAGCATTCGAAACCAGGTTTCTCATGATAGTACTGATCATGTATTTATCGCTAAAAGCTATCACTTTTGAAGGTAATTCGATCGATAACTCAATCGACTTTTGGTGGGCCATGTCAACAAATAAATTAGCAACTTCGTCAATCAAGATGCCAATTTCAACATACTCAGGAGAAAACTTCACCAAGCCAGTTTGCGAACGCGACCATTCCAGTAAATTCATAAGTAATGACAAGGCACGCTGAGCTGAAGTCTGAACAACACGGGCATATTCTTCAATGCCTTCATAGTTCTTTTCCTGAATTTGTTCAACCAGAATATTACTAAAACCTAATATACCGTTAAAGGGGCTTCTCAGATCGTGTGCAATGATGGAGAAAAATTTATCCTTGGTGACATTGAGATCCCGAAAACGGGTTTCACTTTCTTTCAGGGCTTCTTCTACCTTTTTCATTTCGCTGATATCCCAGGCCAGTTCGGCCAGCATATTTATGGTTTCAATGTCCTGCTGAAGGTAATCTGTGGCTTTATTTCCAACACCCAGAATTGCCTTAACCTGGGTGCCCCGGAGAATCGGCACAACCAGCTCACGTATCAACTCGGCATGTCCATCGGGCATTCCCTTACGATGTGGAAGCGAAGCATAATCGTTATGGATTACCGGTTGGCGCAGGCGGACACAATCGGCCCATACCCCGGCACTGTCAAAAGAATAATGAGATCCTTTCCCTTCGGCATTGCAATATTTGGCTTTTGTTTGACTCGACCAGCTTTGAAGAGTTAAATATTCTCCGCTATCATCCACAAAGTGAATGAAGCCAATGGAACTACCTGTAAGTTTTTCGGCTTCATTAAGCGTTTCCTCCAGTAATTCATCCATAGAATGGGACTGTGCAAACTGCACCAAATGAAAACGCGATAAATTGATCAGTTCAATCATCTTACGACTGGTAATGTCGTGCATGGTCACAAATGATTGGTAGGGCTTTTCCTCCGGCCACTTATACTGAGGTTTTGCAATAACATTCAGCCATTTATAACTTTGCATGGATGGATTAAAAACACCGATTACCGTATCGACATCCTGACCTGTTTTCATGGCGATCATCGAAGGAAACTGATCCGCTTCCAACAGATTGTATTGCTCGTCGATTACAGTCCATTCAAAACTTGAGGTCGATCTTCCAAGAAATTGTTCCCGGCTGATTCCGAAAATTTCCAATCCAGCCTGATTGATATCCGCCAGAGCACCATCTGCCATTTGGTAAAAAACGCCCTGAGTCATATTTTCGAACAGCGTACGGTATTTCTCTTCTTTCAGCCTCAGCAAGTCTTCTGCCTGCCTGCTTTCTGTGATATCCTGAATAATCGGCAAAAAATACATCGGCCGATTTTCTGCATCCCGAATCATCGAAATGCTGATTTCACCCCAAACCACCAGGCCGTCTTTCCGGACATAGCGTTTCTGGAATTTCACTGTATCCAGTTTTTCTTCCAGCAATTCTTTCATCGCTTTCTTTCCCAATTCCTGATCTTCCGGATAGGTGATATCAGAAATTGCCTTTCCGATCAATTCACTTTCGGAATAACCCAGAAAATTACAGAAGGCAGCATTGCAACGGATAAAACGGGAGTCTAAACTTGAGATAACCGACCCTACCGGCGACTGGTCGAACGTGCTACGCAAACGTGCATCACTTTCACGAAGACTTTTTTCAGCCAACTTCTGATCGGTAATATCAATGGTATAACCTGCCAGCAAGTTTTTATCTTCCCGCGGAATCGGGAATTTGATGGTCCGGTAATGCCGCTTTCCCAATTCCTCTTCCTCATTATAGATTTTACCGCTTGTAAAAACAGCCCAGTCATCATCTGTTATTTTTGCGGCAAATTCTTTCGGGAAAATTTCATCCATTGCCTTACCAATCAATTCAGAAGCGGGAATTCCAACCATTTCCTGAAAATTTTCGGAGGCATTCAGCGTGACACTTTTGGTGGCAGTAACCTCCTTAATAAAAGTATAGACCGGAGTATATTTCATCATCAGGGAAAGCAAATCTTCGCTTTTCTTCAAGGTTTCCGTGGTTCTTTTTATTTCGGTAATATCAGCCGCAGTCACCAGGCACTTCTGTTTTTCTGCGGAAACGATTCCTTCGATGTATAAATAAACAGAAGGTTTACCTTGAATAGACAAAGCAATTTCGCAGGTCTGTTTTGAACAGGTTTTAAAAGCATCGTGAAGAAACTTATCCAATACGGGAAGTGTTTCCTGACTCACAAATAGTCTAAAATTGCTTTCAACCAGCTTCGACCGGACATTTTCCAACATTTGAGCTCCTCTGAGGTTTAACTGAAAGATCGTACCGTCGGGCTCAAGTACAAAATATCCGGTTGGGGCAAAATCATACAATTGGGTTGCAGTTGTGGCCTTTTCTACTGCCCGCTGAAGTTCCAGATTCTGCATTTCCAGTTCAATCTGATGAACCTCCAATTCGTGGAGTAGCCTTTGCATCTCACCAATATCCGGAATTTGCTCCGAAAGATTATCCGGAAGAATAACTTTTTCAGCCTGTTTTTCAATTTTATTCTCAGCTTTTTGCCGAAGCGACGAATCCTCAAATCCCTTTTCCTTGTCCTTTTTCATATCGATCGAAAATAAAAAGAAACATCATTTTCACGTTGTCTATCGGTAAATATGCCCGTGTTACCGGGCTCAATTTCAATGCATAAAAACTCAATGTTCGAAACGAACGAAAGTTGTCACGAATTGTATAATACGAATATATGAATATAATGTGATTTTCTTATTTTGCCGTTCGAATTTCACAGATTGAACCGCAAAGGATTTGAATATTGCAGAATTCATGAAGGTTTGGGATCATATTTGTCTTGTTATCCCTGGCCTTGTACTATGCCACAAAGAGGTCGTCGCTACGCAAATATCTTTAGCATGAGAGTTCGGGAATGCTGATAAACAATCACAACAAGCTGCTTTTTGACGCATTATTCTCTTTGCGATAAATTAACCGGGCTTGTTACAGGATGTTTCAGGAATTTGTAAGTTTGCAGTGAATTTACAATTATGCAAAAAACCAGTTTCGACAACAACATTGATCCGCAGAGGATTTTTTCAGGCCAACTTTGGATGAATTATTTCAGACTTCAACGAATTCTCCTTCTGCTCCTGTTCGTTTCACTTTTTTACCTGATATTTTATACTTCATGCGCCAATATCGGCAGCCCTTCCGGCGGTGTCAAAGATTCCATTCCACCGGTAGTTGTAAAAACAATTCCTGAATTGCGGGGTACAAATTTCGATGGCAATGATGTCCGTTTTACCTTCAACGAATTTATAATGCCCGATGGGATTCTTGACAAGCTGGTTATTTCGCCACCCATGAAAAAGAAACCGATCATCAAAATGAAAAGCAAAACACTGATCGTTGAATTTCAGGATACTTTGAGAAAAAAATCGACCTATTCGCTTGATTTTAAAGATGCAGTGGCTGATAACAATGAAAAAAACCCGATTGCTAATTTTCGGTTCTCCTTCAGCACCGGACCAACGTTCGATAGTCTGCGTATTTCAGGATTTGTGAAAAATGCCCTGAATCAGGAGCCTGTTGATAAAGCTTTGGTTTTGCTCCACAGGCAACAAAATTATCTTGCATTTATTGACAGCATTCCCGATTATATCGGAACTACAAATAAAGAAGGTTTATTTGTGATCGACAATGTGGCTCCGGGCAAATATCGGCTGTATGCATTGATGGATGCGGATAACAGCCTGACCTACAATTCGAAATCCGAACTGATCGCTTTTGCCGATTCAATTCTGATTCCATCGGCCAGCTGGGTAACACGAACCGATACCATTGTGAAAGGTCTTGATACATTAGTGACTCAAGGGCATGTCGATTTTCTACCCGAGCCTCAAAACCTGATGATGTTCGAAGAGAATAAATTTGAACAGTATCTCGACAATTCGAAACGTCCGCAGGCCAATCAATGCAATTTTTATTTTGCCGAGTCGCTCAACGATTCATTTCGCGTGAGCTTAATAAAACCAGTGCCAACCCAAGACTGGTCTTTCATTGAAACGAACCTGAAACGCGATTCAATAACCGTCTGGCTAACTGATACGATCATCAGCAAAAGCGATTCGCTGAAATTCGAACTGAAATATGAAGTGCTGGATTCGATGCAACAGATGGTTGTCAAGCGCGACACGGTTGAGCTGATTTACACTCCACCCAAATTGGCTAAAACAAAGCGCAAAAAGAATGCAGCCCCTTTGATTCCGACCATCACCCTGATCAACAACATTAATCAATCGGCGCACGATATTTATCAGCGGATAAAAATTGAAGCTCCTGAACCACTGAGTTCTTTTGATTTGAAACAAATCAGGCTCTATTCCATGCTTGACACAGTAAAAACCAATATTCCGATCGTTGTTCAGAAAGATACCAATTCGATCCGCAAATTTTTTATTGAACACCACTGGGAGCCCAATTCAAATTACCTGTTTCAGATTGATTCGGCTGCAGCCCGGAATATTTACGGACATCCGAGCAACAAAATTGACCTGAAATTCAGAACTCAGAAAGAAGATTATTACGGAAAAATATTCCTGACCATTTCCGGACTTACCGGACCTGCCATTATTCAGCTTCTGGCGAATACCAAGGATGAAAAAATCCTTCAGAAAATTCAGGTGATTGGCGATGGAAAGATCGAATTTCCGTACCTGAAACCTGAAAAATACAAAATCAGGCTGATTATGGATGCAAATAAGAACGGGAAATGGGACACCGGTTATTTAGCCGATAACCTTCAGCCCGAAAAAGTAGTCTATTACCCCAAAGTCATCAAGGTCAGGGGGAACTTTGAATTCAAGGAAAGCTGGAAAATCGACTACAAACCGGATTATAAAAAAGTACTTTTTGACGAAGAACTTGAAAAAGAAAAGGCCCGGAAAAAAGAACAGGATAAAAAGGCCGGCATTAAAAGTAACGGCACAAAAAATGGCGGATAAACTCAGTCTCCTGATGATCTTCCTTTGGATGTTCTTTTGTGCTGAACTGGCTTCGGGACAAGGTTCTGTTCAATCTTTTCAGAGTGGTGAATATGCCCGTTACGGAGCCTATTTTAACTGGAATTTCATCTGGATTCAGAGCGGTGAGGCTGAATTTGCTGCTGATACCGTTTCATACGGGAATCAAAAAGCCTGGAATCTGAGATCATACGGAAAAACTTACAAAGCCTACGATTTGGTTTACAAAGTGCGCGATTCACTGCAAACATTCTGTACTTACGATTCATTCCGGCCCATTTATTCGTACCGGGCACTCAATCATGCCAAGGAGCGGTCGGTGCACCAATACCGGTTCGATCCACCTTCAGGAACAATTGCCTCCAGCATAAAACCCGATAAAAAGCCTTTGGTTCAGGGCAATTTCCCCATTCAGGAAAACACCTTTGATCTGCTGGGCACAGCATACAATTTCAGAAACACCGATTTCAGCAAACTCTTTGTTGGGCAGAAAGTTCCGTACCGCATGATTATCGACCAAAAAGTGGACGAATTGTTTTTCAGGTACCTTGGAACAGAGATTGTGAAGACACGAAACGGGAAAAAATACCGTTGTCATAAAGTTTCAGTATATTTACAAAAAGGCGATTTTTTTGCTGAAGGAGAATACATGAAAATCTGGTTCACCGACGATAAGAACCATTTGCCGGTTCAGGTTGAAACTGAAATTATCATTGGATCGGTGAAAGCACTTTTACTCGAAACAAAAAACATGAAATATCCACTAACTTCATTAATAAACTAAGCTATGACAAGTAGAAGAAGATTAAAAAAAGAAATCGACTATGTGGTGTCGGACCTGGTAATCGACTGTTTTACTTACACCAACCTGTATCAAAAACCAGATGATAAAGAGGCACTTGAAATCGTTCAGGGTACTTTGATGCTGCGAAATGAACTGCGCGATCTGACCAACCATCCGGAGAAAAGAGCTGATTCTGAAAGCGTTAAAAGCCACTACGACAACATTGCTGAAACCCTCATCGGAGCTGTTGACGAAGGTTATACCAAATTGAAAGAACTGATCAGTAAAGGAAAATAAAGCTGGATGAACAGTTTCATCAGGTGAAATAAACCCGAATAATCCAAAATTAACCGGAGGCATGGATACCAATTCATTGTCCTTCGGTTTTTCTGTTTATATTATTCATATGCATATTCGCTAATTCCTTGTCATATTGATTCTCAACAAAAGAATCATTGGATGGTTATTAATGTCAATTAATATAGCAGATATAAATATGAATCGTAGAAACCTGATTTTTGGGACATTGACAATTTTCCCTGTATTACTTTTTGCTAAAACTAAAACCATATTCGATATGATTACTAAAAAAGGATTCAAAGTTAGCGCCGGTGAAGCCAGAAATGGAGAACATTACAAAATGAAGGGAGTTACCCTTAACAACCTGGATATCAAAATCACCTCGGCTGACACAGATGGTAATCTGGCTGTTTTTGAACAGACAGGGCATACTCCTAATGGCGGTCCGCCCTTACATATCCATCCATTTCAGGATGAATGGTTTCATGTTTTAGAAGGCGACTATTTATTTCAGGTTGGTGAAGACAAATATAATCTGAATCCCGGCGACACTATTTTTCTTCCACGAAATGTGCAACATGCCTTTGTTCAGCTTACCGAAAGAGGTAAAATGATTGTCTCCTACCTTCCGGCAGGAAAAATGGAAGCTTTTTTCAAAGCAACCAATCAATGGACATCGCCTCCTTCAAAAGAAGAGATTATCAAAGTTTTCGGGGAACATGATATGCAGGTTGTTGGACCACCCTTGAAAGTTGAATAACTTCTCCGCTAAAATTTTAACAGGTAAACTATTCCTAACCTGAAATCGATTAACTGTTGTCGTGATTGGCACGAAAAATATTACTTTTGACATCGTTTGTAAAACTTAGTCAGGATGGATGAATTTGTCAAAAAGAAGAAAAGATTTTCGCTTGGCGAGACCGATAAAGACAGAAGGAACAATTTGATTATTATCATGTTATCGGTTCTTCTGATTGCCGTAGTTGTGATATTTATAAAACAGCACGACGAAAACAAAAAGATGCTTCAGGCGATGAATCTGGAAAAGGCATCGATTCAAACCGAATTGAATTCCTTGATGACTCACTACGATTCGATTCATACCAACAACCAGGCACTTCAGACCGAACTGACTGGCGCACAGACGAAAGTAAAAGATTTGTTGCTTGAAGTTGCTCAGGTTAAGGAGGTGAGTTTCGGCCAGATTACAAAATACCGTGGGGAAGTTACCACTTTACGTAACATCATGAAAAACTACATCGTTCAGGTTGATTCGCTCAATCGCCGGAATGAAAAACTGATGGCCGAAAATGTTCAGGTTAAAGAGGAAATCGCTCAATCGCAATCAAAAAATCAGGAACTCACGAAGGAAAAGGAACACCTTCAGGAAAAAGTTAAAATGGCTGCACAACTCGAAACCACCGAGCTGAACGCGATTGGTGTAAACGGTCGTGGTAAAGAGGCTGAAAGTGCCCGTCGTGCCTTGCAAATCAGGGTAAGTTTTGTACTAAGCAAAAATGTTACTGCGCCTCGTGGAAACAAAATGATCTATGTGCGCATTCAGAAACCCAATCAGGTATTGTTTCAGAAATCGCCCGGAGATGTGTTCCAGTTTGAAGACCTGAAAATACCTTTCTCGGCAAAACGTGAAGTGACCTATGAAGGAAACACGCTTCCTGTAAACATTTTCTGGGACAACGAAGGTCAGGAATTCCTTGCCGGTGAATATACCGTGGATGTTTTTGCTGATGGAAATAACATCGGAACCACCAAATTTACAATGAAGCGGTAAAAAGACAAGCAATAAGAAAAAGGGAAAACGGGTTCTTTCTGATTAGAAAGGAACCCGTTTTTCTATAAATTTAAGTCCGTCACATGAATGTGAACTCAAAGGATATTCGACTATCGACTGAATTCCAAATTATCCTTTGCTGTTTGGCTTCAGCCAACGGACAAAGTGACCCCACCAGTCCCAAATACTTTTTCCTACTGATAAGTCATCAGCTTACTCAGGTATTTCCCAATAATATCGAATTCAAGATTGACGGTTGTACCTGCCTCGAAGGTATGAAAATTGGTTTCGTGGTAAGTATATGGAATAATCGCCACCTGAAACGAGTTGTCTTTTGAGTTTACCACGGTCAGGCTCACGCCGTTCACGGTAACCGATCCTTTTTCAACGGTCATGTAACCCTTTTGCGCCATTTCCTTGTCGAACGGATATTCGAAGGTGTAATACCAGCTTCCGTCGGCTTCTTCAACCCCGGTGCAAGTGGCAGTCTGGTCCACATGTCCCTGAACAATGTGTCCATCGAGCCGGCCATTCATCATCATACTCCGCTCCAGATTGACTTTGCTTCCGGGAACCAGCTTTCCGAGGTTGGTTTTCAGCAAAGTTTCTTTAATTGCCGTAACGGTATAGGTTTTGGCTTCGCGGTCGATTTTAACCACAGTCAGGCAAACTCCATTATGCGAGAGGCTTTGATCAATTTTCAGTTCATCCACAAACGAGCAGGTGAGCGTGAAATGTACATTTTCCTGTTCTTTTTCAATGGCGATTACCCGCCCGGCTTCTTCAACTATTCCTGAAAACATGGTAGCTTGATTTAAAATTTTGCTGCGAAGTTACAAGTTTCGGATGGAGAAGCAAATTGAATTGGTACATTGTTATTTCGTGTGAACAAGACTTTCAGGTTCGAATTGTTTTCATAAATTTATAGACGTCTTTTAAGGAAAATACCCGCTTAAAAATAATCCGGAGAATATGAACAAAACGAGAATTGACC
>JBAWZG010000123.1:0-12468 GCA_037143155.1 Bacteroidia bacterium | reverse complement strand
TTTCGATGGGATAAAAGGCCATGCCGGTTTGTGCCTTCCCTTGAAAGAGAAAGGCTGAAATCATGAACATGATCAGTAATAAATGCTTATTTATTAGTTCAAACTTCATCCAGCTAAGTTTTCTTTACTGATAGATCTTTACCTTTTAATTTACTGTACTGTGCTTCTTTTCTTTATAAAATGGCAAATATTCTGACTGCTTGTATTTTACTTTTGGCCTGAACAAGTAAAAGCAAGTTCCGAAGGATATTCCGGCATAATCAGATTTTTGCGGTAATAAAAACAACAGGAGGTTATCGGTTCCAAGAAACGACTGGCCGCCGCTCCAGTTATAGATAACGGCAAACGGAATGTTATAGTATGCTTTTCCAATGGAGGAGTAACCTGAAATGATGGTGAATTTCTTGTTTATTTCATAATTTGCCGTTAGCGAAATGCTGTTTTGGCTCATTCCTTTTGACCAAATAAACCGGTCAACCACACCAATCCGGAGCGAAGAATCAATTTGGTATTGCAGTCCGGCATAAAATGATGTGGGTATTTTTGTTGAATAGCTGGATGTTGAATCGATTCTGCTTTTAAATAATTGGTTAAAATCGCCATCATTGATTAAAAATGAATCAGATTTTGCAATGAAATTGTTTCCGGGTTTTGGTGGTAAGGTGTACACAGGAAGAATTTCATATTGGCCTTTCAAATTTATCGTGTTGAGATTACTGTTCCAGTTTATTTTTCCCAAGTCAACAACGCTGGCGGAAAGGTCAATTTTAGAATTGACTTGATAAGAAAAACCAAGATCAATACCAGCTCCCATGTTTTGCTTGTTAAACAGGTAGTTCAGTGCCGAAAAGTTTTTGGAAGCAGTTGCTCCTGTGATGATTGTATCTTCATCGAGTACAAAATTAACAGGGAGTGACGTTTTAATCGGTCCAGAGGATCCAAAAAAATATTTATTGTCTTTCCCGCTTATCTCAATCGGAACTTCCGGAACTAAGGAAGCTTTTCCATAGTAGATTTTTGCTCTTACCCCAACCGACAATTTGTTCTGAATTAGCTCGCGTGCATATCCCAGACTGTATTCCCTATAGTGAACCATATCGGCAGATAAAATTTGTGGATGATTCAGTGCAACAGCTTGAATTGCGGGCTTAGTCAGAAATTCAGTAATATCGCCTTTAAGACTGCTCCGGATTTGCTCAATTTCGTTTATTTGGAAATTAAACGAACCGATACCTGAATTGTATCCGAAACTGATCAGGGAAGTTTCGAATCTTTGGGAAAACAGATCCTCTTTTATCAGGCTGTTAAATACAGATTTCAAAGCGGCAGTGTCGAGTGCTCCGGAAAGAAAATCTTTCAGCATACTTTTTACAGCATGCTGATCATTATAACCTACACTCATTCCGGATAATGGGAAAATACTGAATGTGAATTTCTTTTGATCAGTCAGAAATGCAGGATTAACAGCCGGTGAACTAATTTGGTCTTTGGAATGGTATAAGGCAAGATTGGTCTGCGCCCTTCCGAATAATGCCAGAATTGACAAACAGATTAATACTATGAATTTTCGTTTGGCGCTCAATCCTGTCTTCATATCTTCATGTTATGCTTGGCTGAATATCCGTAAGTTTTATGATTTAATATTTATCAATTTTGATCAGGATTAATATAACGATAATTTTCGGAATTTTCTTTTTTGATTAGTAACAAATAATTGGTCTATCAGGTTTCAGGATAGATAAAAAAACATGAAGTAAATAGATTATGCTTTCCAATCTCCTCTTTTGCAATTTCTGAAAGGACTATTCGGAGTATTCTTTCACGATGAGCCCCGTATTGTGATTGTGTCGGGTGCTTTTTTGCCTGAAGAAAGGGTAATCTTCAGAAAGAGATTTGGATAGATTTTTATTTTTGAAAAGATAGAAACAAGTTCCGAAACTAATACCGGCAAAATCAGAATGAGAAGGAATGACAAATGCCAATAAGTTCTCCGCTCCGAGAAACATCTGACCCCAATCTTCATGGAACAAAAGTGCAAGGGGAACATTGGCATATGATTTACTGATGGTTGTGTAACCGGTACTAACCGAAAGCTTTTTATTCAATTCGTAACTGGCCATTATTGAAAAGCTATTGTAATTCAAGTCTTTAAGAACCATGTATCGGTCAACCAGATTAATTGTAATTTTAGGACTGATCCGGTATTTTATGCCTGCATAAATATTCACTGGCAATGAAGTGGTAAATCTGGTGGTGTCGTAAGTTTGCTCGAAAATATTAGGAATTGAATCTGCAAAAGAGGAGTTTCTAAAGTTCTTGGTAATGGTCTCAGTTCCACTCGCTGACATATCTGATGAAATATTTCTTTTTGAGATGGAATATTCCCCATCAAAAACCTTGGAATTCAGGTTTGTTTTCCAGTCAATCCGGCCCAGATCGATGACACTTAATGAAAAACCCAGGTTGGGATTTATGTTGTATTTGATTCCAAGGTCGGCTCCAAAACCTTTATTGCCCGAATTCATGAGGTAATCTATTGTATTCGATCCGCTCAATGAAAAAGTAGTGGCAGATTCTCCATCCTGCGGAGTTTGTGCCAATGGAATTGACAAATTGATTTTTCCTCCAGCTTGCAGTAAGTAATTGTTTGAAATGTTATGAATTGAACCTGAAAGTCCGGACACAATAGCTGCTTTTCCAAAGTAGATTTTGGCACGGATTCCGGCTGATAATTTATGGTTCCGGAAAGGCAGCGAATACCCCAAACTGTATTCACGGTAATGCATGGCCTGGGCAGGCAAATCCTGGATTTGTCCGACAACTGCACTTTGAATATCATTATTAAAAATAAAGCGGGTAATCTGTCCCTTCAATGAGGTTGAAAAATTCTGGATTTCCTTGATCCGAAAATTGAAATTTCCCGGCTTTAACCGTGCGGTGAAAGTGAGAAGCGTACTTTCCAAATCCTGGGTAAAAGCGGAACGATCGGTTAAACTTTGCAGCACTTTTTTGTAATCGTCATCGCTCGAGATTCCTGAAAGAGTTTGTTTTACCAGACTTTTGATTATTTGCTGATTATTGTATCCGATGCTTGTTCCTCCAAAAGGGAAAACACTGAACGTGAATTTCTCCTTTGGATGCAGAAAGGCCGGATTATTACTGGAAGAGTTGAATTGTTCTTCTAAGGGATAGAAAGCTAAGTTGGGTTGCGCCAAGCTTTCTATAACCGCCAATACCATCAGTGCCAGAAAAATATATATTCGTTTGTTCCTTTGAAATCGCTTCATGAATCAGGATTAGGCCTACCGAACTCAAATCTCCTGAGAGATTGAATCTGGATCAATTGGTATGGCTCAAATATTTCCGGCAAAGATCACGATTTTCTTTGGTACTAAATACAGCTTGAAATTCAATTTCCGGAAACTAAATAGGGTTTAACTTTTCAGTAAATGATCGAAATAATCTTTGAATATTTTGATTTTCAAGCTTTCGATTGAACCTTGACCCTCAAAATACTCCAAATTTTCTAAAAACACATTTCCCTTATTTCATTGCATATTCATATTCCCCAATACGTAATTTCCGACCCCTAAAATCAATTAAAATCGAAAAATGGAGTAAAAATCGAAAAGTGGGGGTAGTAAATTACGTATTGACTCATGCCATTTATTAGTCGAAATTTAACTATGAACATCATTCCTTTCTGCAGGCATAGACGAAAATCAAAATACTCACATATTAAAACAAAACATCATGAAAAAATTCTTCCTATTCATTTTAAGCTTGTGTTTTACGGT
This sequence comes from Bacteroidia bacterium, assembly GCA_037143155.1. Classification (GTDB taxonomy): domain Bacteria; phylum Bacteroidota; class Bacteroidia; order Bacteroidales; family Prolixibacteraceae; genus Aquipluma. Next base: position 8,671 of record JBAWZG010000123.1, on the reverse strand, counting down.
GATGCTAAATGCACAAGTTTCCAGAACTGTCAATATCACCACCGCAGGTACATTATCTTCAAGTTCGATTGCCGGAGAACTGGCAATAGTGACCAACCTTACCATTACCGGCACCATTGATGCGCGCGATTTTAAGACTATGCGTGATAATATGCCTGTTCTTGCTGCAATAGATATCAGCGGAGTAACTGTTGCAACTTATACCGGCACGGGAGGAACTCTTACTTCCAATACTACTTACCCAGCTAACGAAGTTCCTACCTATGCTTTTACAAGTAAAACAAGTCTGACCTCTGTAGTTTTTCCTTCATCATTAACATCCATTGGAAATTGGGCTTTTTATCAATGTTCCAGTTTGACCTCGGTTACCATTCCGTCATCGGTTACGTCTATTGGAACTTATGCATTTAATTACTGTACCCATTTAACATCGGTTAATTTTTCTGCACCTTCATCGTTAACATCCATTGGAGATGGGGCTTTTAATCAATGTCAAGCATTGACCTCGGTTACCTTTCCGTCATCGGTTACGTCTATAGGAACTTCCGTTTTTTATGCCTGCGCCCAATTAACTTCGGTTAGTTTTTCTGCACCTTCATCGTTAACAACCCTCGGCGATTATGCTTTTTATTACTGTACCGGCTTAACCTCGGTTAACTTTTCAGCAACTTCATCGTTAACATCCATCGGCGATTATGCTTTTCAAAACTGTACTAGCTTAACATCGGTTGATATCCCTTCCTCGGTAACTTCAATTGGAGTTTATTGTTTTTATGTGTGTACCAAGTTGACCTCAGTTAACATTTCTGCAACTACACCGTTAACATCCATTGAAGATGGGGTTTTTCGTGGCTGTACCGGTTTGACTTCTGTAAATATCCCTTCTTCGGTAACTTCAATTGGAGGTTATTCTTTTTATGGCTGTACCAAGTTGACCTCGGTAACTATTCCGCCAGCGGTTACGTCTATAAAAACTTATGCTTTTGCTAACTGTACCGGTTTAACCTCCTTCTATGCACAGTTGGAAACACCTGTCAATTTAAGTTCTTCCCCAAGTGTTTTTAGTGGTATTAATACAAGCACCTGTATTTTACATGTTCCTTATGGGTCATCGGCTCTTTATGCTGATGCCGATCAGTGGAAGGAATTTACCAATAGGGTTGAAATGGCGGAATTCAAGGCTTCAGTAACTAAGGCAAGGATTGAAAGTGCCGGCGGCAGTTCTGCCAGCATAGGACTTACCACGGCGCTCTCCTGGACTGCCCTTTCCAACCAGAGCTGGTTAACAGTAAGCCCTACAAGCGGGAGCAACAATGCCACGCTTGTTTTAACCGCCGGAGAAAATACATCTTATTCACCACGATTTGCAAAAGTAACGGTTTCGGCAGCAGGTGTACCTACTCAATCCATTTTTATAACCCAGTTGGGAGTTCTACAGACAGTCAATAATACGGCAGGAGGTTTGTTTGCGGCATTAACAGCCGAACAACGAAGCCAGATAACCAGGCTTACTGTTACCGGTACGATTGATGCACGCGATTTTAAAACCATGCGCGATGATATGCCGATGCTGGCTGAAATAGATATCAGCGGGGCAACAATTGTTGCTTATACCGGAACAGGTGGAACTACAACTTCTTCTGCAACATATCCGGTAAATACAGTTCCTCAATATGCTTTTTATAATCCAAATACAGCTGTCAGTAAAAAAAGTTTAACATCCATAATACTACCATCAACTGCCACTTCTATTGGTTATATGGCTTTTTCTCGTTGCAGTGGATTATCCGATATTACTATTCCATCATCGGTAACATCCATTGGATATCAGGCTTTTTATCAATGTATTAAATTGACCTCGGTTACTATTCCGTCATTGGTTACGTCTATAGAACATTATGCTTTTCAAGAATGTACCGGTTTAACATCGGTTAACTTTTCTGAACCTTCATCTTTAACATCAATGGGAACAGGCACTTTTTTTGGCTGTACAGGATTATCCTCGGTTACCATTCCTTCATCGCTTACATCTATTCCAATTCATGCTTTTTATCAATGTACCGGATTGACCTCGGTTAATATCCCTTCATCGGTAACATCCATTGAAGAAGGGGCTTTTTTGGGATGTACCGGATTGGCATCGGTTAATATCCCTTCATCGGTAAAATCCATTGGACAAGTGGCTTTTCAGAGCTGTACAGGATTAACCTCGGTTAATATCCCTTCATCGGTAACAGCCATTGGAGCAGGTGCTTTTCAGTACTGTAACGGTTTAACCTCGGTTACCTTTTCTGCACCTTCATCGTTAACATCCGTTGGAGCAGCGGCTTTTTACTATTGTACCAAATTGGCATCGGTTATCCTTCCGGAATCGGTTACATCCATTTCAAATGATGCTTTTTATTACTGTACAGGCTTATCGACAGTTACCATTCCATCAACGGTTACCTCAATTGGTCAATATGTTTTTTCCTATTGTACCGGTTTAACATCCATTTATGCATATCCGGTCACACCGGTCAATTTAACTCCTTCATTGGGTGTTTTTCTAAATGTCAATAAAACTACCTGTAAATTGTTTGTTCCTTATGGTACTAAAGTTCTTTATGCCGCAGCCAACCAATGGAAAGATTTTACAACTATGTTAGAGATACCCACAGCAGGTTCCATTGCCGCCAGTCAGACCATTTGTTACAATACAACGCCTGCAACGATTACATCCACAAGTCCTGGTTTAGTTATGACGGGTGCGGCGCTCAGTTACCGCTGGGAGTATTCAACAGATGGAATAGTTTGGACATCAACCGGTGTCTCCAATGCAACATTTGCTGCGGAAGCTTTGACTCAAACGACCATGTTTCATCGGATAACTGTTTCTACTTTAGATGGATTTAGCTGGGAGTCAGTCCCAACCGAACAGGTAACAATTACGGTACAGACCTCAGTTACGGCAGGAGCGATTGCAGCAAATCAAACAATTTGCTTTGGAACTGTTCCGTCTCCGCTCACCTCAACGGAAGCAGGCACCGGTTCAGGTACAATCAGTTATGAATGGCAGAACAATGCCAGCGGAAGTTATGTTACGATTGCCGATGCTACCTCTGCAGGATATTCACCACCATCACTGACAGCAACAACGAGCTACCAAAGAAGGACGGTATCTGCATTAAACGGGATAAACTGTTTTTCATCGTACACCACACCGGTAACAATTACTGTACAGGCATCAGTTACGGCAGGAACGATTGCAACAAATCAAACAATTTGCATTGGAACTGTTCCGTCTCCGCTCACCTCAACGGAAGCAGGTACCGGTTCGGGAACCATCAGCTATGAATGGCAGACCAATGCGAGCGGGATTTATGTTACGATAGCGGGAGCCACTTCAGCTGATTATTCACCTCCATCACTGACAACAACAACGAGTTACCAGAGAAGGACGGTATCACTTCAGGATGGAGTCAATTGTTATTCAGGATACACTTCACCTGTAACAATTACGGTACAGTCGGTGGTTACAGCCGGAACGATAGGTACTAACCAGACGATATGCAACGGCACGACCCCGTCACCACTCACTTCAACAGCAGTGGGTACCGGTTCGGCGACCATCAGCTATGAATGGCAGGCCAATGCCGGTGAAGGTTATGCTACGATTACCGGTGCAACTTCAGCAGGTTATTCACCGTCATCACTTACATTAACAACGACTTACCAGAGAAGGACAGTGTCTGCATTAAATGGGGTAAAGTGTTATTCATCTTACACCGAACCGGTAACAATAACTGTAACCCCAACGGTAACCATAGCAGCGTTTTCACCCGCAACTTCAATCCGTTGTCAGGGTGAAGGTACTGTAACCACCACGACAACAGCAAGCCATAATTCAGCAGCTATTGTTTATAGTCTGGATGGTGCAAGTTTAACAGGTGGCAATACGATCAATGCATCGTCAGGTGCGGTAACTTATGCTGCAGACTGGAGCGGAGCAACCACCATAACAGCCAGTGCTGAAGGGTGCAATGGTCCTGCAACAACTACACACCTTGTCACAACCAATGCCCTTCCAACAGCTTTTGACGTAACCGGTGGAGGTACTTATTGCTCTGTTTCTGAAGGATATCCAGTTGGTCTTGCAGGTTCTGAGGTTGGGGTTAACTATACTCTATTTATGGATAATTTTGCAATAGATCCTCCAGGTACAGTTGCAGGTACAGGCGCTGCCATTGATTTTGGAAATCAACCACCTGGAACATTTACTGTTAGGGGAACCAATGCTTGTGGTACAACTGACATGACTGGAAGTGCAGTTATTATAGAAAAACCTTCCCCGACACTGAATATGCCAATAGTTAACTCAACCTGTTCCGGTGAAGATATATATTTCAGTGCATTCGGTCTATTAAAAGAGGTAACGAACATTATCCATTATAAAATTACAAAAGACGGAGTGACAACTTCTGGTTCTGAGGAGGTAGAATCTAATAATGACGGAGTTGCATATTTCATTGGGAAAGGTTATGATCCGGGAAGCTATACCTATGAGATTACATCTATCGAAGTTTATGTTTGTACCTCTAACTTTCAAGACAAAATTGCCAACTTTGATGTCAATTCTAATCTGCCTGCCAGTGTGAGTATTGCAGCAGATCCTTCAGGAGCGATCTGTTCAGGAACTCCCGTTACTTATACCGCTACGCCAATAAATGGAGGAACTCCGGAGTACCAATGGTATAAAGGCTCAACACCAGTTGGCTTGAATAGTGAAACATACACTGATAATGGAACAATTGCCGGAAGCATTACTGTTATAATGACTTCAACCCTTGGTTGTGTTAATAGCCCAACTGCCACTTCGAATGCAATTGACTTGACCATAGCATCTCCCGGTCAATGGTTGGGTATTACAAGTGACTGGAATACTGAATCAAACTGGTGCGGTGGTGTGCCTACTTCTGCCACCAATATTAAGATTCCTTCTGGAGTTACCCAACCGATTATTGGAGTATTAACGAGTGCATCGTGTAATAACATTGATATTGCAGGTGGTGCAAGTTTAACCATATCATCCAATACAACGGGTACAGGTTCATTAATTATTTCAGGTACAGTTTCCGGGGCAGGTTCAGCACAAGTGCAGCGCTATATGACAACTGATGCCTGGCACATTGTGGCCTCACCGGTTTCAGGCCAAAGTATTGCAAATTTCCTTTCTTCGAATGCGAATGTGGCAACGGATGATGTTGGTGCAAGAGGTATGATAGATTACAATCCAACGATAAATGATTGGAACAATTATTTTACCAATTCAACTTCAGGAAATCTGGCAACTGGCAAAGGATTCTCAATGCGTACCAATGCCAACAGTGCGGTTACTTTTTCCGGCACATTAAATGCAGGAACTTTATCTACAACAGGAATGGCTTCCGGACTTTGGAATTGTATTGGGAACCCTTATACTTCAGCCATTGGGATTAATAAACTCAGTAGTAGCAGTACCGCAAGTTTTTTAACAACAAATGCGTCGAACCTCGATCCTTCCTATGGTGCCATTTATATTTGGGACCAACCTGATGAAAACAATGGTACATGGGGAATCTACACGATCATTTCAAATACTCCCGGTTTTGGTTCTGACGCTGCATTTGATGTCCAGCAAGGACAGGCATTTATGGTTAAAATGAATGCAACTGCGACCTCAGTCAGCTATTCTCAAGCGATGCAGCTTCACAATCCTGGCTTGGTATTAAAATCAAGCAACAGCGTATGGCCGAGTATTAAGCTGGAAGCCTCAGTAAACGGGCAGACAAGCTCAACGCTTATCGCCTTTAACAACCAAATGACCAAAGGATTGGACGTTACTTATGATGCTGGTTTGCTTCGCGGAGGTGCCGATCTGGTCATTTATTCGCGTTTGGTTGAAGACAATGGAATCCCGTTTGCCATTCAGGCATTACCAACGAATGAATTCAGTACGATGATTATCCCGTTGGGAGTTGAAAGTAAAACCGGAGGCGAATTGATATTCTCTTCCAAATTCATTAATTTACCTGCTGATTGTCAGGTCATTCTGGAGGATAAGCTGAATCGGACGTTTACTGATCTTTCCATTGGAGATTATCAGACTGTGATTGAAGCCAATTCAAGCAGTACTGACCGTTTCCAACTTCATACTTCGAGCCTGAGTACCGGATTGAAAGGTAACATAGCTGATAACCTTAGTGCCTATGCGGTTCGGAATATTGAAATCCGGATTAAAGGTCAGGTTAGTAATCAGGCAGTGGCAACACTTTACGATGTTCAGGGAAGGGTAATTCTTGTTAAGACACTGGAGGAAGGAAACTTAAATGTTGTTCGTACCCCGAATATAAAAACTGCCATCTATATGCTATCAGTGAATGATAAAGGAAAGTTGCAACGATTTAAAATACCAGTAAAAGAGTAGATTGAGAATACAAACCATTAAAAATAAATTGATATGGAAAATAAACTTGTAGAAATCGCGAAGAGGGAAATTGAGAATTTCGATACGAAAAAGATTTCCCGGAAAGATGCCATTAAACGGACCGGTTACATTGCAGCCTCAGCAGCAACTATGATGATTCTATTGAGTAAATCAAGTCAGGCTAATGGACCGAACTCATCGCAATGTGCTCCTCCACCTGCAAAGAAAGACGGAGATCGCGGCGGTGGTGGTATCTGGAAAAAGTAGAAATTTAAAATGAAATAGAAGTCCTTATGCGATATGCTTTCCTTAATTGAAAAGCAATTAGATCATTTTCTAACATCTGACTACCGAAGGAAAAACTCAGTTAGAAAATTTAAAAGTATTTAAGGGTGGAAAACCAGCATAAGTTTAAAATACTGTGCTGTTGCAAAACGGGTATCCTGCGGGGTGCCCGTTTTTTTTTGCATCAATTAATTTTGAAATTCAATTGTGTTTTTGGGTGAAGAATCCTTTATACCAATCCAGATGGGTCTTGTACCAATGGCGGTTACCTAAACGCCGGAGCAGTGATTGCCGGATTTTTTTTGAATAGAAAGCTTCTGTAATTTGTCCAAAGTACTTGGAAACTATCTGCCAGCGCAAAAAAATAAATGATCGGTGGAGACGATAGAACTTACCTGAATTCAGGTTTAGCGTGTGCTTTTTCAAAAGAAACCAGGAGGAAAGGTTGCCTGAAGGATAGAAGTTTCCGGATAGCCCGAAAACGGTATCAGCAAAGGCAAAATAGGCAATAGCCATTCGTTTGTTTTGAATGTATGGCAGAGTTTCTTTTATCTGATTCCTTTTTGAAAAAAGGTACAAATCATAGATATCGCGAAAAGATACTATTCCGTATTCATGACTTTTGTTACTTAACTGACTGTGGATGAAGTTGTGGATGATTTTATGTTTCCCGGAGAGAACAAAGCATCCCGGAAGCGATTCAACGGCCTTTTTCTCCTGATCAATTATTGTGGAATTATATCTTTTCAGGTAATTTTCGGGTACCGGTATCCGGTGAATTTCAATTGAAGCAACAAATTCAGGATGCATTAAACGCGGATAATGCTTCATACTGGCCAATTCGATACCGATCTGCACACTGCCCGTCTTTGAATAGCCGGCATCTTCCATAAGTTTTGCAGAAAGCATATAATCTTTTTCGGGCACGAGGAAATCGATATCGCCCAAAATACGTTCCCCAATGTCTGAATAGACCCCATCGAGCAAATTGCCGGAACCTTTCAGAAACACAGGATGGATATTACACTCATTCAAGACTTTGACAATGTGCTGAAGCTGTTTCAGAATCAGATTGTTTCGGATGACATTTAATTCATAAATTTCTTTTAAATGTTCCGATAAATCTTCAGGTAAATATTCGAGGATTTGATGGGTTTTGAATTTCAGGTAAATTGCAGGAAGGATAAGGTGGTTGCTGCATAGAAACACAAATTGCTCCCAATCGATCCGGTCTGCCTGGCAGTTTTCAATTATTTCGTGCCTGAAGCCGGGATGTTCGTCGAGTGTCAGGCATTTTCCTGTAAAATAAAAGAGTTCCTTGTTAGTCATTTTCGAACAGATTGGTTATCGCATCCAGCGCTTTTTTATTGTTTGAATAGCTCAGCTGATAAAATGATTTCTGTAAAATCAGATCAAACAGGATGGTCGGATTGCCTTTTGAGGGAGTTACCCAGGTCTGGTCGAGCAGCAATCTGATGGCTTTCAATGGATCCAATTTTTCCATGACAAAATCAATCGATTGGTCGTATTTTACAAAAATGAATTCCTGAACCGGGAATATATTTTTCGTAAAGTCAGGATTTTCATTGGAAGCCAAATATCGAACGCTTTTCTCCGGCGAAATATAGTTCAGTGGTTTTTGTCCCAATTCCGGAAAGTGCGAAACCAGTAACTCCATCGAACCTTCTTTGACCGACATGGCAATTGGAAAAGGATATGCATTCAACAATTTGCGGTCGATAGGAACAAAATCATCAGAAATTAACTGGTACCCTTTGGCCTGAAGGAGAGCTGCAATAGTTGTTTTACCATTTCCGGGGGCAGCAGAGAAAAGGATGGTTTTCTTTCCGTTGGTGATCGCCGATGCATGAACTGTCATTAGCCAATCATCATCAGTTTTCTGGTACATCACATTAATCAGTGACATAAAGATTGATCCTT
>JBAWZG010000122.1:0-12777 GCA_037143155.1 Bacteroidia bacterium | reverse complement strand
CCCGGCTTCAATCGGAATACGAAAATTACGGGCAGGCATGGCGTTCTGTTTTAAAGTTTAATTGTTATATCGGTTTCACCAATTTGGTAAAAACGGTATAATTGAAGACTTGCTTGTTGATGTCTGATTTAGTCTCATCAATTTATATTGAAATATTACCTAACCGATCAACTTTTAGTTTAATACAAACTTGCTTGATCATTTGTCCATCCCAGGTTTTTTCAGATTTATTATTTGCCCCTAATTCAATTGTTTGAACTACTGGACTTGCAATAATATTAGGAACAAAAAAACATTGAGTACCTGAACTTGAAACCATCTTATAAATCCTTTCCGTTCTAATTCTATATCCTTTCTCTTGAGTTAATTGAAGTTCTTCTAATGTTGGAATATAAACTAAATCATTAGGTGATAAAAACATCAAAAGTTTACCCCCTTTTTCATTTGTTTCGGGAACTTCTTTCTGATTCTGTTTTAGCCGTTCAATTACAATATTCAATGGAATAGTATCATAGCCACGATTTTTTGATTCATCTACATAAATTGCAAAAAACAAATTGGTTCCTTTGTCGGCTTCAACAAATTTATGCTTAGTTCCGATTCCATTTCCTACCGCAAATCTGCCCTTACCACTTTCAGCAATAGGGAGTTTATAAACTTGAACTTTTCTATTTTGATTAAATCTTTCAATTCCTTCTGCATTAAAAGCTTTCTCTAAGTCATTTTCATGAAGCTTTAAATGACTTAATAAATCATGTTGTAACTTGATGTCAGCAACTTTATTAATAAAATCAATTGCCTCTTCGGTAGTCTTGATCCCTCCTTGCCCTCTGTTTGATAATTTTGAAATCGGTTGTCTCCTTCTATATTTTTCAACTTCCATTTTAAATTCTGTGTTTATTATAGCTCGTCCTTCATTATCTAAAATGGGATTATTTTTTAAATATTTCTGAGTCTCAGAAATTTTCTTCGAGAATTGATTTAACGCTTCCTGAACTTTTCTTTTTATCTCGTCATTAATAATAAGTTCAACTTTCCCGACATTCTCTGCTAATTTTAATTTGTCGAATTTATACTTCTTAATTCCATATGGCATTGGAGTATGAAGTGATTTTCTTATTGCCCAATTATCGCCCTTTGTTTGTTTTATACAACTTTTTTCAGGCTTTCCATTTTTATCCAATCTTAAATTTCCGTTTTCATCCTTGTAAGTTTCATAGTAATTGGATGATTTGTTAATTACCCTCAGGTTCTGCTTGAAACTAACCACAATGTTTCCCAATGCGATATGGGCATCTTGTGTAAATGTTTCCCATGGTTTATAGAATTCTTTGGCAACATCAATGCTTTGAAGAACCTTTTTACCTTCAACCAGTTTTTCTATCTGTATTTTTTCAATCCTGCGAAGCTTTTTCCTCAAATCAAATCGTGATTCTTTTGCATTAGATTTGGCAGCCTCATTATTCAAATAATTAACATGATTTCGGGTAGCGCAGGCAATTACCAAAGCATCCATTGCATGGTGGCGGTGGTCAATTCGTTTTTTGACAAAACCTTTTTGCAGTTCAAGTGGCATTTCAGTTTGGAATACACTTTTGCCTTCTTTATTCGTCCAATGCCCAAAATTGTTGCTGTTCGTTTTCTCATTCATTCGCTCAAAACGTGGATAAATAATGCTATTCCAAACATCATTTAATCCCCAGTCTTGTTTTAAAATGGAGGTTATACCGCCACTGCATGAGATTACATTTTTGGAAGTAGCTTCCTGTTCTCCGACTTCGCGGACAATATTTGACAAAAGAGTTTTTACCACTTTACTGATATAGCGACTATCGTTAAGTTGCCGTTCAATAAAATCATCCGGAATATCTTCCATCAGCAGTTTTTTCATTTTGCTGCGATTCTTTCCATACTGGCGTTTTACAAAGTCTTCGTATTCGGTAACAGTGAATATCTTTACCTTCTTCGAATAGTTTAACTCGATGATTCTTCCTTCATTTTTCTTAATGAATTCATATCCAAGTGCATTACCTTTTTCGTTGTTAACTTCGGCTTCGCAAATTACTTTATTGCTTAACGAATCGTCGAAATATCTTGATTGAGGAATAATATGCTCAATCTCATAAGCCGAAGTAAAGAGTTTGGTTAGGGATATCATTACACCTGTATATGGTGAACGATATCCTTGTTCTAACCAGCATTTATATCGAATGAGTTCAGATTTGGCTGGCTGCCCGGATTTCACAATTTTGGCAATATCATCTGGAACTTCAACACTTGAGTTCATTACACCTTCTTCATAAATCTTTAATATTTCCTGTTGACTTGGCGAATAAGGGCGAACATTCTCGACTTCGCTGTCATTCTTCAGTTCTAAAAGAAGTGCTTTAATACGGAGATTTGTATTTTCGTTACCTGTTATCTGTTCCGTCATTTTTTTTCGTATGTCCACAGGATTTTTCATCTCACGCCCAAGTTCAATATGGATTTCATCAAATAGAGGCAAGAATACTCCCTTTTCATTCTTTTCTCCATAATTTTTCCAAATGTCAGTTACAACCCTTAATGTTTCTGTAATTACTTGTTCAACTATCGGATTTCGTAATGAATGTTGTTTGAATTCATTTTTCAAATAATGTGCAATATCCTCTGGTATTTTCCATTGTTTCAAATCGATAGATTCAGCATGTCGATCATAAACGATATAGCAAGTCAGCCAAAGAGGTAAGTTTCTAAAATGGTTTCGGTCAGTAAGATTTATTGCTTTTTCTCTAACTCTATTCCGGATTTTCTCATCATATTCCCCATTAATTATTTTATCTATTCTTAGTCTTGTTTGCTCATGTATTTCACTTTCATTCCAATATTTTCCCATTCGCATTAATGGCAATAGTTTTTTGATTGCTTTGGCGGAATAAGAACCATAATTGGTTTCTTCAATTTTGATATTCTTTATTTTTTCAATGGAATCAATTGAGAACGAATCTTTAAGCTCCTGGAAAATCTCGAATTTAGTTTCTTTGTTCTTTTTGCTTTTTCTCTTTGTATTATGCACTAAGGCTTTGTTTATCTCTTCCTGAGAGTTTATACTATATAGTAGATGCCATATTTTTATTTCAATTTCTTGTGTCAGATATGAATATTCAGTTTTATCCAATTTGGCCAATATTGCATTCCTGGTTTTATTGCAAGGATAGACCTTTTCTTCAACATAGTTCCAACGATAATTATCCACATTCTTTTTTAATCCAAATGGTTGATATTTTAAAAATGTTTTTTGATCAATTTCTTTTCGCTCGTTTAACCATATGAATAGAGCAACATAGTCGTCGTCCGTTTTTAAATATTCATTTGTTACCTCTATGTCAGTTAAATCTTTTTTGTATATCTTCAGATTTGAGATAAACTGCCACAAACGGAACTCTTGAAACAATGGATGTGATTTGGCGATACATTTAATTGGACTTTCTATCAATTCCCCATTTTCATTTTTAAACACTCGATATTCATAAGGGCAGTTACTTATCAAAGATTTTTTTCTCTTCAACTTCCGTTGGTAAAAGACAATATCATCAACAAAAAGTTTGGTAAAATCAGTATTTTGGAGCGTTTTGCGATGCACCTCGTTATTCCGATACAATTCTTGGAGGCATTCGTTATACAACTTGTTGTTTTGTAATTCAGAATGATACGATTTTTGTTTCTCTAAAATGGCTTTTAATTCTTGTTTATAGAATTTACGTTCGATGGTTCGCACCAATTTACCATTGATTTTCTGTGATGGGTTTTCAAGTAAAATGTCATAGATATAGCAACCAACTGTTTTGTTACTTTTTTCAATATCGGATTCGGTTTTCTTTTTTATTAATGTCCAATCATCTTCAGATGGCGCACGAAACGAGCGTTTTTCGACACCTTCTCTGTCTATTTTAACAGTTCCATCATCATTTAAATCCGTTGTAACAATAAATTCCTTGATTTTATCTTTCCAATCGAATAGGGGCATTTTACTTGATCGTCTATAAATCCAACCATTTTCCAATATCACACTGTACCATAAGTCGTTTTTACCTTTTTGTGGCTCATCAGCAGTAACATCAACAACTTTCATTGCGTGGAACTCAACCAACTTATTGGGATTATCTTCTTCTTCCTCTCCACGTAGCTGGTAATAACCTCTCTTTTGATTGAAGCTAAGTAACAACCAAGCCAATTCTTCTTTTTCAATTTTGGCTTGCAAGGCTTTTTTGCGGAGATAATAAATCGTCCAATCGTATGGCATTTTTTTTTCTTCCCCGTTTCCTTTTACCGTGAAAAAATCAGGTTGGGTAACTTTAAAATCTTCTATCATTTCGTTGAAAGAAGATTTGAAGATAAAATCGAATCCTATTGTTTCATTTTCCTTCCAAACCAATTTGGGCTCAGTATCGCTTTTAAATTTTCCTAATCGCTTTTCAAAATCAATCGATTGTGCGTAATGTTCTGGTAAAAATCCCATTAAGTTCAAAGTTCTATGCAAACGTTCACGGCGAAGCAGATATCTTTCTCTTATTCTGCGTACTCCTCTAAATCCGCTTCTTTCTGCAGTTTGCGATTTCGAAATTCCTTTACCAAAATTATCCATAACATCCTGACTCATCGGAATTATTCTACTTCCAATCCCAAGTATCTCTTTTTTTTCTCCATTTTCGCTTACCAACGCCCATCCAATACTATTTGTTCCTAAATCCAGCCCTAATATTTTTTTCATGCTTATGTTGTTTTATGGTTTTAGTTTCATATATTTGAAATACAATTTGAAGCAAATCACAATAAGGATTATTCCGTTGTGAAAACATTTAAAGCGGCCTTTGCGGGTCGCTTTTTCTTTTTCTAAATTCTCAATAATTGTATTATACACTTATCATGCTTAAAGATGATGCTGTTTTAATATTTGTTCAATTTTCAAAAGAAGAGCCGGAACAAAGAATTCCGGCTCTTCGGTTCTACAAGTATTTTTTTTAGAGGTTTCACCAATTGGTGAAACCTCTAAAAAACACCTGTCATTTCGTTTTTATTGCGGCTCACTTGGTACTGCTTCTGTTTCTTTCTTCGTAGCTGCGCGGTTATGGATTACACGGGCGGCCTTGTATTTCAGATAAAATTCAGGATCTTTTCGTTTAAACTGAACGGCCAGCCGGTCGAGTTTATCTTGTACCAGGCTGCTGGATTCCTTAAATAATTTATTCAGCTTTTCCGTCGTTCCCGAACGATCAATAACTGCCTCGTGTTTCGACGATTTTATTTCCTTAAAGAATGAAATCAATTCGCCATAAGCCGAAAGTTCTTCAGGCTGTATGCCTTCATTGGCCAAATCTGCTGCAGCGATGTTTAAGGCTTCTTCGAGAACTATTCCGGCTGTGGCGATTAATTTCGATTGTGGCATTCCTTCAATCTGGGTTGACTTATAATTTACCCTGGCCATCAATGCACTTTCATTCCGGTCGCAGGCATACGAGAATATGGCTCCTGCGATTTCGACAGTTGAGTCGGTCAGGTTTTCAAGAGCAATGATTTTGTTGGTAGTTATACCCGTAAGGTCTTTTTCCTGATCAATCTGATATGTATCTGCTTCGGTACAAATCTGATCGATACGATTAATTACTAACCCAAATTTGGGCACTTTAGCAATACTTTCCGGATTGTTTTTTGATTCTTTTACTATCAACTTCAAGGAATCAAGTTTGGCATTCTGATACTTGTTCATAGAGTGGAAGAGTTAAAAAGTTTATGATTTATAAATATAATCAAATGAACAATTCAAGTCAATAGCATAATGAAAATATTCTTTTAGTTTAATAACTTTTTTGCAGATAATTTGGCTTAAAGATTCTACTCAGCGAAAATGCTTGTTCTTTGGTTAAACTATTCTTTCGAGACAGCAAAAGTGATTGGATAGTTGTCAGCTGATACTGACGAATCATTAAAAGAGATTGTTGACATGACATGCTATTTGCGCAAACCAATAAAAGTGATTGCAGACTGGTCAAACTATTCCGCTGATTCAATCGGATAACACGTGAAATGGTCATTCAATATATTCAAATCAATGAAAGTGATTATTCAATGATTCAGCTACTTTGTTGAATCAATGAAAGTGATTGTAAAGATTTCAACCCATCATCCGCAATCAGTAAAAGTAATTTTGGAGTTTTCATACCATTAAATGGAGTAGGAAAAGGAGATCGTGGATTGACCACTGGATAAGGCATAAAAAAGGGAGACCGTTTCCGGACCTCCCTCGTCAAAATCCACCCTTGATTTTAACCCCTAAAAAAAAGTGCTTTTACAATTTGCGATGCCATTTTGGGATTTTCCTTCAGCCGGCGGGTCGAATAGCCAAACCAGTCCTTGCCAAACGGCACATATACACGCATTTTATGTCCTTGTTTTACGATGCTGTTTCTTAATTCGGGAGTAACTCCGTAAAGCATCTGAAACTCATATTTTGTGTGGTTAATATTTTTTTCATTGATCAGGTTGAATGCACTTTCGACTAAGTATTTGTCGTGGGTAGCAATGCCTGCATACATATTGTTTTCGAACATAAACTTCAGGTCATCTAAGTAATGTTCGCGGATTTCTTCTGGCTCTTTGTATGCAATCTGTTTCGATTCCACATAAATTCCTTTGCATAACCTGAAATTCAGGGAAATTTCGTTGATGCGGTCTCCATTCATCCGGACCAGATCGTTCTTTGTGCGACGCAAATAGGCCTGAACAACCAAACCAACGGTCGATGGATATTTCTGCAGCAGTTTGTGGTAAATTTCCAGCTCAAAGTCAACGCACTGCGAATCCTCCATATCAATCCGGACAAAGGATTTTTTTTCGGAAGCTTTTTTAACTACTTCTTCTATATTCGAGAGACAAGCATCCTTATCGATGAGCAAGCCAAACATGGTTGGTTTAAGCGAGAAATTCCCAATGATTCCTTCCGAAGTAAACCGTTCGATGATGGCGATGTATTTATTTTTATTTTCTTCGGCCTGTTCAATGGTTGAAATAAATTCACCGAGCAGATCAACCGTTACTTCAATGCCTTGCCTGTTTAATTCACGACAGGCTTTCAGTCCGTCTTCAATTGTTTCACCAGCTATATATCGTCGGGAAAAGATCCAGATCAATTTTTTAGGCATGTAAGGGAGCAGGTCTGCAAGCAGTTTATTAAGCATCTTCGAATTGTTACCGATAAGATTTGATAGAGTAAAAATACTTTACTGTAAGGCATGCATTCAATGACGTTTATCAAGGTGTATGCATGATTTTGCGCAGCTTTTATCAGAAATTCTATTTATTAAATTGAAACAGACTCCGTTCTGAAAAATAAAACCCGTAATCGATGGATAGTGACAATAAATATTTATTTTTGGCGAAATTAAATTGATACGAGGCATATGAAGAATACATCTTTGGTACTTATTAGTATTTTGTTTTTAGCAGTTTCCGGTTCATTACTGAATAGTTGCAGCAGTAAATCGAATGGTTCAGGAAAAGTTGGTGCTAATGATGAGAATGCTTCTTCCGGATTAAAAATTGCTTTTATCAAGGTCGACTCGTTGGTTGTGAATTACGATTTTGCTCAGGAAATGCATGATGGATTCACCAAGCAACAGGAATCCTATACCAAAGAGTATGGCGAAAAACGCAGCAGGTTTGAAGCTCAGGCGCAAACATTTCAGGAAAAGGTACAACGTGGTGGATTTCTGACTCAGGAAACTGCCATGCAGGAACGCGATCGTTTGATGGCTGAAGAACAGCAAATAACCAAACTTGATCAGGAATTGTCTGCAAAATTGTCTCAGATACAGGCTGATAATAACAAGCAGCTTTTGGATAGTATCATGAATTATCTGAAGACCTTCAATAAGGACAAAAAATACAACTACATTTTTAATGCAGCAGAAGTTCTGATTGGAGATGAATCGCACAACATCACCAAAGAAGTACTTGTCGGTTTAAATGCCAGGTATTCAAAGATCAAACTGAAATAATCTTTCAATAGATATCCTTGTAAAATCCGGAACCTTCCGGATTTTTTTATTTAATCTGAATTTTACTGAAGAAGCAGATGTTTGCAAGCCGGTACATTCAAAACAATATCGTCTATCCGCCTTTTATTGTAGAGGAGGTTTCGCCCGGACTTTCGATGGTTGTCATGATTCCTTGTTTGAACGAACCGGAGATTATCCGTACACTTGAATCCTTGTGGTCTTGTGATCCTGTCCAGTCGGTTTGCGAGGTGATTGTGACGGTGAATGATTCGGAAAGCAGTTCTGCTGAAGTCAGGCAGTTTAATAGGGAAACTTATCAGAATTTGCTGGTCTGGAAACGTACCAATGACCGGAAAAATCTGGTATTGCACCCAATCTATGCAACAGCGGTTAATTCGAAATTTGCAGGTGCCGGAATGGCGCGCAAAATTGGTATGGACGAAGCTGTTCGGCGGTTGGATGCGATGAATAATCCGGCTGGAGTAATTGTTTCTTTAGATGCCGATTGTCTGGTCTCAGCCAATTATCTGAAACGGATTGAAGCGGTATTTAAGGAAAACAAATCGTGTTTTGCTGCAACGATAAACTTCAGTCACCGGATCAATGAAATGGATGATCCAAAACAGAAGGCGGGCATTCAGCTTTATGAGGATTACCTTCACTACTATAAAAAGGCTTTGGATCTGGCCGGATATCCGGACTCAATTTACACCATAGGTTCAGCTTTTGCTGTCAGGGCAGATGCATACGTCAAACAGGGCGGAATGAACCGCAGGCAGGCAGGCGAAGATTTTTATTTCCTTTATAAACTCACCAAGCTGGGAAAAATTCTGGAAATTCAGGATGCCCTGGTTTATCCATCGGCAAGGGTCTCCGACCGTGTTCCTTTCGGCACCGGTGCGTCAATGACCAAATGGATGAACGATTCGGAAGATCTGGCTCTGACCTATAATTTTTCAGCTTTTCTGGATTTGAAACTATTGTTCGATCAAACCGATACTTTGTTCCGGATAAGTGCTGATAGCTGCGCTTTGCTTATCCCGTCATTACCGGTTTCAATTCAGGAATACCTTCAATCGCTTGACTTTCCCGGCAAACTGGCAGAGATCAACCAAAACAGTTCCTCTTTGGATTCTTTCCGGAAAAGATTCTTCCAGTTTTTTGATGCTTTCATAATTCTGCGTTTCCTGAATTTCGCTCACCAAAAATTATATCAACGGCAAAACCTTTTGGAAGCTATTGGGCAGCTTCGGGAGGAAACAGGAAATAGTCAATAGTCATTGGAAAAAGAAAAGAGGAACTCCTTTCTGGATTTTCCTCTTTTCTAATGACCTTGTCTTATCTAACTGCTTTTTTGAAGGCCGCACAATTCCGTCCGGAATAAGATATTTGCCTTGAATATCACCTTCACCCGGACGGGTTCCTTTTTATCTTTCCAACCCGGGGCGACGTTCGTACCTCACTTGCCCCGGGCTATTCTGTCTCGCCCGTTGCGGGCTAAACCCAACCATCCCTGTTTTCCAACAGTTATTCGTTTATGGTTTGCATGAAAATGCTGAGGGACTATTGACTCATTTCCAATGACTTTTTCCTTTTGAGACTATCTCAATCCGTTTGAAAGAAGGTAATACACATCATTCCATTTCAATTCTTTTTTGAAATCTGTAATGCAGGTGTCTTTGTTGATTTGAATAAGCTCGATATCGGCCATGTCGCAGAAATCCTCGATGTATTCGGCGGTGACGGCATGACTAAATGCATTGTGATGAGCACCTCCGGCATAAATCCATGCGGCCGCACCAGTTTTAAGGTCTGGCATAGGAGTCCACAATGCACAGGCAACTGGTAATTTCTCGAGTTTGGCTTCCGGAGCGACACATTCCACATCGTGTACAACCATCCGGAAACGTGTTCCCATATCAATCAGGCTGGTGCAGGTTGCTGGTCCGGTCTGGGTATTAAATACCAAACGGGCCGGAGCATCTTTGCCACCGATTCCCAACGGATGTACTTCAACTTTAGCTTTGCCGTCGGCAATCGAAGGACAAATTTCAAGCATATGTGAACCTAAAGCTTTGTATCCGCTGGTAGGATTGAGATGATAGGTATAGTCTTCCATGAACGAACAACCACCTTTCAATCCTGAGCTCATTACTTTTACTGCGCGTACCAATGCAGCGTGTTTCCAGTCGCCTTCAGCTCCGAAACCGTAACCTGCCGCCATTAATCGCTGAGAGGCCAATCCCGGAAGTTGCTTTAAACCATGCAAATCTTCGAATGTCGTAGTGAAAGCTTTAAAGCCACCAGCGACTAAAAACGATTTTATACCAGCTTCAATACGGGCCTGATAACGAACGCTATCATGATATTTTCCACCCACCATAGAATCTTTATCGAATTCGTAGGTGTTATTGTATTCCTCAATCAGGATGTCGATTTCTGTTTCGCTCACAGCATCGATGATTTTTACGATGTCGCCAACCGGCCAGGTATTAACCGAAAGTCCGAATTTGATCTGGGCTTCCACCTTGTCACCTTCAGTTACGGCAACTTCGCGCATGTTATCGCCAAAGCGTGCAATTTTGGCTCCCTGCATATCGAACCATGCAGCAGCAGCACGCGACCAAACACCGATACGTTCCTGAACATCTTCTTCTTTCCAGTATCCAACTACTACTTTACGGCTCTTGCGAAGCCGGGTTAAAATGAAGCCATGTTCGCGGTCGCCATGGGCCGACTGGTTAAGGTTCATAAAATCCATATCGATTTCGCCCCATGGAAGGTCACGGTTGTACTGGGTATGCAGCTGAAGCATAGGCTTGTTTAATATCTTCAATCCGTTAATCCACATTTTCGATGGAGAAAATGTATGACACCAGGTAATTACACCGATACAATTTTTGCTTGAATTGGCTTCAATACAAACATTGGTTATTTCATCGGGACTTTTCATTACCGATTTATACACTACTTTGACCGGTATTTCCGTAGATTGATTAAAAAATGCTGCAATCTCAGTGGAGTTGGCAGCTACCTGCTGAAGGACTTTAGGTCCATACAAATTCTGGCTGCCTGTAATAAACCAAACTTCTAATTCTTTTAAGTTTATCATGATTTAAGTTTTAAGTGATTCAATTTTGATGTGGTGAAAATAGGAAATTATATACAATAAACGTACAAGATACACTTATAAAATTTTGGGCAAATATGTTTTTTTAATTTTCTTTTTTGCCACAAATGCACGAAGGCACAAAGTTGCACCAAAAAATATCTTTTGTGATTATTAGAGTATTGGAGCTTTTGTGGGAAAAGACTTTTATTTCGGATCTGTTAAAGTCAAGTCTGCAGCGGTTTTCTGTATGTTTTCCCATGCTTTCCTGACATGTTCTTCCGTAGTATGGGTTTGGGCAATACACATCCGAAGAACGTATCGATCCTTCACCACAGTGTGAGTAAAATACATTTTCCCATTTTTATTGATGGTTTCCAGAAGTTCCCGGTTGAAATCGTTTCCGTTTTTATGCGCAAAGCACACCAGGTTAAGTGGGGCAGGGGCAACCAAATCAAATTCATCGGAAGACCGGATCCATTCGGCAAACTGCTGTGCCATCCGGATGTGTTCCTGAATGTGATATCGCAGTCCGTTTACGCCATAATGCCTTATAACAAACCAAAGCTTAAGGGAACGGAATCTGCGGCCGAGTTGAATGTGCCAGTCACGATAATCAATCACTGCACCGCTTTCGGTTGCCTGATTTTTGAGGTATTCAGGAAGTATACTTAAGGTTTTTATCAACGCAGAGCGATCGGCTACAAAGAAGCAGTTGCAGTCGAAATTGGTGAACATCCATTTGTGCGGATTAAACGAGAAGCTGTCAGCCAGCTCGATGCCATCCAGAATATGCCGGTAATCAGGGCAGATGGCGGCAGTACCCGACATCGCTGCATCGACATGCATCCAGAGTTCGTATTTCTTACAAATTTTCCCGATTTCGGTTAAAGGATCAATTGCATTGGTTGATGTTGAGCCTACCGTTGCACATACAAAGAACGGAATCAGCCCGTTATGAATGTCATCGATGAGGGCTGTTTCAAGTAAATCTGCCCGCATGGCGAGATTTTCATCCACTTCAATCAGGCGAAGGTTGTTTTTCCCGATTCCAGCAATTTTTATTGCTTTTTCGACTGACGAATGGGTTTGGCTCGAAACATAAGCAACCAGATTTCCCTTGGTTCCAGTTTCATTGGTCTGATATTTTGTTTTTCGTTCGCGCGCGGCTAAAAGTGCACTCAGCGCAGCACTGGAAGCGGTATCCTGAATTACAGATCCACCATCTGAAGTCGATTTGAATTTATCAGGAAGTTGCAGCATGTCGGCAAGCCAATCGAGTACCCTTGTTTCCAGTTCAGTACAGGCCGGGCTGGTTGCCCAAATCATTCCCTGAACACCCAATCCGGAAGAAAGTAAATCGCCCAGAATAGACGGTCCGGATGAATTGGCCGGAAAGTAGGCAAAGAAATTGGGCGATTGCCAATGGGTGATTCCTGGCATGATGATCGAATTGACATCAGCCATGATCTGTTCCATTGATTCACTTTCAGGCGGAGCACTTTCAGGCAGCTGACTTTTAATGTGTCCGGGTTTGACCTGCGACAAAACCGGATGTTTTTCAATATTCTCGTAATAGTCGGCAATCCAGTCAATCATTTGCTTGCCTTGTTTCCTGAATTCTTCAGGAGACAT
>JBAWZG010000121.1:0-12786 GCA_037143155.1 Bacteroidia bacterium | reverse complement strand
AGGAGAGATACAATTGCAATTATTGTCCATGATATTCTTTTGTGCATAGCGGTAAGTTTGACTGAGTTTAAAATGGAAAAAGTTAGTTCACTTCAAGATATTGCCAATCGGGCAGTTTCGGAAATTTCTGGTGAGGATCGGTCTGATACCAGAAACAGGTGGAAGAAATATCGGATTGCTGTTTCAAATACCTGCCATCTTTATGCCATCCCAAATCCTGAATGGTAATTTTCAGGTCTTTCTCGAAGCGTATGGGATCTAAAATATGCCAGCGGTACAGGCCAAATCGTTGCTGTGACTTGTAGGTTCCATCAGGCCGGATGACCTGCACAAGTCCGCTATATGGCGCACAGAATTCCTTGTATTGGCCGTTGCGATCAAAATTATATGAACCGCAGAAGTAATCTTCGGTTCCGGTTCCGCAAATGGTTGGAAATTTGCTGTCACCATCGATGAAGAATTTAATTTCGCCTTCGCCCCACCAACCATTGTTATTCACACCCCAGGCCAGGTAAACCCCGACAAACTGACCTTTCCCTTTAATGTTGTCAGCTATGGTATAAACTGAATTATCAGTCGGATTCTGGCGCCGGTACTGGGCGTGAAAATAGGCTGCATCTTCAGGTACATCGGTCAAGGTATAATCAACCTGATAGTACAAAGTCATCGGATCTTTATCATTGATGTTTTCCATGGTGATCCGGCATTTTTTGCGAAATGGCATCGCCCAATAGCAGTTGAACGCACTTCCCGGATTCACACAAACAGGCAATGAATTGAGTGGTGCATATTCATTCCAACCCATTCCGAAGAAGTCACCTACCGGACATTCAACAGAAGGTTCCGTTTCGTCATCCCAATAAATACGCAAAATTGAAAACCGCCAATTTCCGGTTGGAGTCATCCAGATGTGCTGGATTGCGCCGGAACCATTAATTTCAGCCATTGTAAATGTTTCTCCTGGCTGTATGCGGACGAATGGATTTACTTTCCAGCCCTGACCCAAATCCCGTGCGGCATTGCTTGCATTTGCGGCATTGGTCTTATCCTTATCTTCGAGGCTGGCCATCCCGCCTTTGCCCTTTTCACCAGTAAAATTTTCAGGACTGATTGAACGGGTTTTCGCATTCGACAGGCGATATAAGTTTCCCAGGTTCAGATCCAAACCATTAAATGAAGATTGGGATGAAACTTGAAAAACTGACAAAAAACTAAATACGACGTAAATCAAGACTCTCTTCATTGTGTCAAAAATTTGATGATTAACTCAACCCTAAACTAATCAAACATATTGATGTACCAGTTTTTTTCGTCGAGTAATTTGGTATAAATCGCATTCCGCTGATTTGCCGGGAATTTGGCAGAAACTTTTTTTGCCAAAAATGATGGGTCGTTTCTACGTTTCGCCACTCGGATCAAATCGTAGAATCGCTCGCCTTCGTATGCAAGTTCCCTTGCACGTTCGTCCAGAATAAGTTCTTCCAGATATAGCTGTTTGGCATATAAATTACCGGTCAGATCGGTATAACCAGTAACTTCATTGGTATATGGCTCATGGATATAATTGATATTACCAACCTGAATACCATCGTAGGTTCCGGTATTAAAACCGACTCTACCCCGTACACCAAGTTGTAAGCGGTTGGATTGCGTATCGTAGTTACTTCCATCGTTCACTATACTTAAAGCATTGGTAGTGAAAGTTTTGACAACACCATTCTGTTCATAAGCCCACCAGGTGTAAATTTCAGCCAGATACAGCTGAATACCACCAGCACGGAAAACAATAAAATTAGCATCCTGATCATAGCGGTTTCTGCCTACAGAATACTTATAAACAATCGTATCTGCCCCGTCCATTAATGAGGTATAGCTGCGAACATCATTGTCCATTTTCCACCGTAGCATTTGCATATAAGAAGTTGCAGGCAAAACCTCGCCATTTTTCACATACAGGTAAGAAGTGCCATAACCACGATAGAAATCACTTGGAATTCCCCGCCGTTTTGGATCCAGCTTGGTCAATTGCGGTTTGGTGCGGTCAGGTTCAATAATGTTATAAGCCCTCCAGGTAGTTTCCCACATATCAATAGCCGCTTTAGTTGGCTTGAGCATATATTTATGCGGTTCCCATTTTTCAAATAAATTTTGAAAATCGTTTTGCTGTTGATTTGCCTTATTAAACCACAAGGTGAAAATATGTTCCCTGCTATCGATTCCAGTAAAAATATTTTGCCAGTTCATATCCGCAAACGTCTTGTCAAGCTGATAGCGGTAATTGTCTGAATTGGTATAAGCTATGGCATTTAAATGGTCGGCGGATTTCAACAGGTCGCCCGATGTAAGGTACATTTGTCCCAATAAAGCATGCAAGGCAAAAGTATTCCAAACAGTAACTTCCCAGGTTTTATCGTTGTTATCGATGTAATGGTTCACTCCGACTGCCTTCACTTCTTCTTCAAGTTGCTTGCTAAAAACTTTGATTACCATATCCAGATCGTAAAATTGCTTCTGAAGTGTAATCGGCTGGTTGTAGGTGGTGTCATTCTTAAATCCATCCTGACCGTAGATGATATGAATATTGTCGATATAAGTTGAAGATGAATTCAAATATGCTTCGATTTCTTCAACTGAAGTCAGCGACTCATGGATAACCGGAACTTTACCATAAATCCGAACGGCATTGAAGTAGGCCCAGGCGCGCATACAAAGCGCTTCACCATAAAGTTTATCGTAATTGGTCACTGCAATTTTTTTATCCAGTACCTCCGGATGTCTTTTCTTTAGCTGAGTAATAAAGCTGTTACAAGCTGATATCAACTTATAAAAGTTTGTTGGATCGGCGTATTTATTGGTTTTGGAAACCTGAAAACCATATATTTCGACCAAATCAGCATTGGCATTCGGTGTAATTGTAAGTAAATCCCCACGTAATTCTCCAAGAACAACCAATTGCTCAACTAATTTTTGCTGCAATCCATAAAGGCCCATATCTATGGCACGATATTCATACCAATCGTTATAAAGTTTATCCTTGGTAATATTCAATTCCTGAGTGGGATTTAGAAAATCCTTACAGGAAGGCAGAAATTCCATCGATATCAGAAGTGATAGGATAATAACGGAATATTTCAGAATTTTTTGCATGATTTCTATTTAAAAAGTATTATAAACCAAGTTTAACACCAATAATAAATTGTCTGGCCTGTGGTGATTGTCCATAGTCGATACCTTGTTCAGAATGAGAGTAGGAATATGAAAATTCAGGATCATAACCTAAGTATTTTGAGTAGGTAAACACGTTGTTGGCTGAAATATAAAACTCAGCGTTCCGGAGCCCAAGAAATTTATTTGGAATAAGGTAGCTTAATGAAATATTCTGAATTCTCAGGTAGGATCCATCTTCAATCCAACGGGTGGAAAAAGATGAGTTTCCGATCGGATCATTCCATTTTGCCCGTGGCATGGATGTGACCTGTCCTTCGTATTCCCATCGGTTCAAAACGTCAGCACTCTGGTTTTCCAGGCCAGTCATTTTTTCATTCTGATACCTTACGTAGTTGAATATTTTATTTCCTGAAACAAAATTAATCAGTGTATTTAAAGTCCATTTTTTATACGTAAACGAATTCTGAAATCCGCCGTAAAAATCAGGCATCGCCGAACCGATCGCTGTTTTATCATACTGATTAATAATGCCATCAGGAGTTCCGTTTGGTCCTGATAAATCTTTGAATTTAGCATCACCAGCCGAATACCTGACAAATTTATCATTCATCAGATTAGCCGAATTTGCTTCCTGAGTTGAAGAATATACACCTTCAAAGACATATCCGAAAAAACTATTTGCCGGAGATCCGACCTGGTTCACCACTTCGCCGCCTTCAATCGGAGCAATCATCCGATCGCCTTTAAGTGCTGTAATTTCGTTACTGAGTTTGGTGTAGTTTGCCTGAACATCCCATTTGAATTGCTGACGATCAATGATGCGCAGGGAAGTACTTATTTCAACGCCTTTATTCTGCATTGTTCCTCCGTTTTCAGGGCGAAAACTGTAACCCATATACGATTTCATTGGTGTCATCACCAACATGTCATTGATGGTCGACTGAAATGCATCAACGGTTGCTTTTACGCGGTTTCCGAATAATGCGATATCCGTTCCGGTATTGAGTTGACTTACTGTTTCGTAACTCAGTTGGTTGTTTGGAATAATAGCAGGATATAATCCGACCGTTTCGCGGAATTTCACTGCCGTATAATAATCGGACGCATTTGATTCGCCGATATCATCGTTACCCGATTTTCCATAAGATAAGCGAAGTTTAAGCTCATCGAGCCAGCCTAAGCTATTCAGGAATGGTTCGCTCGACAAACGCCATCCGAGGCCACCGCCATAAAATAATCCCAATGGAGTATTGCCTATTTTTACCGTATTAATTGCATTTTTTCCAACTCTCGAAGAGCCGTCGAGGGAAACACTTGCAGAAACGAGATACTTGTCCTTAAATGCATAATTGACATTTTCATACATGGAGCCCCAGTTCCAATTACGATTCACTCCACCAATCTGGCGCAAATTACTTGATCCGTCGCCCAATGACTGATACTGGTCATTCTCATGGGAATTCATTGTAAGTCCCCAATCGAGCTGATAAGTATTGGCCATTACATTGAAGCCTGTGCTTGAACTAATATTGTGAACCTTATTGAAAACCTTCTTGTAAGACACATATGTATTATTGTATATAGATAGCAAATAATTGTTGGTAGCCTTGGCCACGTTGATGGCTTCATTGTTATAATAATGCGCCATACCATGGTTTGGCATAAAAATCTGTTCTTTTAAAGCATTGTAAGTCAAACTGAAATTTGAAATAAACATCAGGCTTTTACTTTTATTCAGTTGTCCTTCAAAACCCATAGTAGACAGGAAATGGTAGTTGCTGTTCGATGCATTAAATTTTTCAATGATAGCAACCGGGTTACTTACTCCAAGTTCATCCACTTCGGTAAGTGCGGTAATCATATTGCCATTTAAATCATACTGGTAAGGATTCAGCATGGGTGATTTGGCTAATGATGCCAAAATCGGGTTGGTTTCTTTTACTTTGGCCGATTCTTTCATGGTCGAAGTGTTGTAATTCATTGCAACACCGGCATTCATCTTAAGCCAGGTAAAAATGTTCAAACGACCTACAAACCGAAGGTTATAGCCATTATATCCTGTATTTTTTATTACTCCGTCACTTTTGGTATATCCGAATGAAAGGCCATATCGTGCTATGGCATCTCCGCCTTTGACTTTCAGGTTCAGATTGGTAAACATTGCGTCAGAAAATATTTCTTTTTGCCAGTTGGTATTGTGCTGGTAATCAATATACCGTGGATCATCCTTTTTAAGGAAAAGATTCGGATAACCCAGTTTGATATCTTCTTCGGCCAGGCCCGATGAAAAAAGTTCTTCATTAGCTAAGGTCTTATGCTGGCCGGCATTCATCTGAGGAATCTCGTTCGAAGGTGCCAGGGAATAACCAGTCCGTAAATCAACATCAATGGATGTTTGGGTTGCACTTGGATCAAGTGTTTCAATAAATACCAAACCGTTTGATGCTTTCGAGCCATATACTGAAGTAATTGTCGGGTCTTTAATAACAGTTACTTTCGAAATATCCATTAAATTGACTGCTCCAAGCGGATCATATGAGTATCCATCGAGGTTGGATTTAAACAAACCCGGATTTTCGATAGGAATTCCATCGACGACGTACAAAGCCTGATTGTTGGCATTAATGGAATTGATACCGCGCAAAAAACCTATGGCACCTGAGCCTGGAGCTCCATCCCGTCGGATAGTATTCAAACCGGGAATCCGACCCTGCATATATTCATCAATGAACAATGCGCCGGTTTTACTGATCCCACCCGAATTCAGATCGTAGTACGATGAAATAATATCCATCTTATCCGTCTTTTGTGAAAGGATACTCATCGGATCATTACCGGAAGATAAATCATTATCAGTTACATAGATTTTTAATTCTTTTCTGTTATTCAGGAAAATACGTCTGGTCTTAAAATCGCTTGCCGGAGAAATAATTAACCAATTATTTCCTGTATTTGATTTTATACTGAATTCTCCTGCTTCGTTTGTAACTACCGGCAATTGATATGATCCTTCAATACTGATAGTAATGTTTGAAAGAGGGCTGTTTGTTCCTGAAACAATTACTCCTTTTACAAGAATTGAATCTTTAGCCAACTCGTTCTGTGCCTGCGATGAAAATAAACTCAACAGAAGCACAGTAACAATGAGCAGGGCTCTTTTCCTGGGTGCAATGGTGAATAGGTTATTAATCATTGTATCAAGTTTCATATTATTAGGTTGTGACCAGTCATAGTTATTAATCGGCCGGTATGAATTCAATCGCGTCAATTACGAGGCCATTCTCAGGTAATAAAGTACTTGGGCCTTTGTAAACGAACCGAATATTTGGCCTGCCATAATCAGTAATATTATTGACCCAGCAATCGAACCTATTATAGCGGCCCGTTGGAGCAAAAGTGACGCCGGTAACACTCTTGATCAATCCTCTGGCTTTTATAAAGTCATAGTAATCAAAAGTCTTCACCAACACATCATTGACATAAATGTCGTACAAACCTCCATAATCCATATAGGTATATACAACCATCCGGTATTTTCGGGGAAACAGGTTTTTGATATTAAACTGCAATTCATAAGTTCCCTTGAATCCTTTGGTAAATTTCACTTTTAGTATGGAGTCGTTTGAAGCTGTGGCAATAAAATCGTTAGCCACATCAAATGACGAAGAACTGGTAACCTTTACATTCTTGCGCCAGGCGTACTTATTGGCACCGGTCGGACGAGCCAGCCATTCTCCTTCGAATTTTGCAGTTCCGGAGTAAAGCGAGTCAGGAATCACAAAATTGGTATAATCGTATGAAATACCATTGGAACATAGTGTTCCATCAGTTGGAACATAATCGGCAACAATGCTGTCTCCTTGTATATTCAACATATTGAACACCTGCTTTTTCTTTTTTATCAGAACAGGAGGAAACTCAGAAACTTCCAATGTATTCAAAAAAGTACCATGTTTAAGCAACTGTGGAATCAGGATTTCATTCTGCCATTTAATCGGAATATCATGGAAATCATGATAACTTCCACCTAATTTTCCAGCCATGGCTGTTAAACCCTTTTCGTAAGTAGCCTGCTTCGGAAAAACAAAAGTGGCAGTCCAGACACGAAATTCCTTGTTTACTCCAAAGAATAAAGAGTCAATCCGGTTTACTTTGACTGATACGGTATCATATACCGTATTTCCGTTCACATCAAAACCAATAGGACGGCTTTTATTTTTATCCAGAATCACAGAATCATTCTTATCGATGTAACTCTTCAAATAGGTATTATTCAATGAAAAATATTCATACAAATTAGGCTTTGGAAGCGCAACATCTCCCATGATGAAAAATTTACCGTTCAGATACAGCGGACTTTCAAAACTTAGCGGAACTCCATCGTAAGTAGGTTTTCCGTTCACATTTTCGAATGTTGAAAATTTTTCATCCAGCGTTTGCAATTTACGCTTCCCCTGAATATCAACCGGCTGAATAAAGTGCTGGGAGATATGGTAACTCAGCATAGTAGCACCAATTGATTGCGTTTTTAAAAGTTTATCAATGGCGTTGTTATCCGGAACAAAAAGAGTGTATGTATTGTCTGACTTAAAAAGTGTATCAAATTTGTACTTAACCATCAGCTCCACAAATCGTGACAATTCACTTCTGCTTTTAATCGCATCCCAAACATTCGTATTGATGGTTTCAGGTTGCTTATTATAGTGTTCGTCCCAGTTTTCGGTTTTGCAACCGAGAATTGAAAGAATAAATACGGTTAATAGTATGCCTATTTTAGATCTCATCGTTAGATTGTTTTTTAAATTGGTTCGAAACTGATATAATCCCATTTAAATCTGCCGGGAATAAGAGCTTTAACTTGAACGATATGGTAATCATACTTTTTAAAGTCGACTGCACCAACCGATTTTGAAGGCCACCAGGGATAACTGGCACTTGCACCCTGAGTTAAATCAATCAGCCCACCCAGTTTATTTCCATCTATATAAACCTCTACCAGGGCGTTTTGGGAACCGTAAGAGTCAGCACCAAGCAATACATTGTACTTTCCTGCCACAATTTTAGGAATCTTATAAGTGATCGTAAAATCACCGTCAATTTGCAAATAATCCTTGTTCCATGAGGTTTCTGCCACATCGTTCGACTTTATGTAGTACAAATCAGCTCCTGACCAGGTGACATTTTCCAACCAGGTGTGATTTTCAATCAAATAAGTACCGCCTTTTATCCGGAATTCGTTCAATTTAGGTTCTTCCCAAAATTCGAAGCTAACTGTAGCTCTTGATGGAACCTGGGGTCTAAGAATCTGATTAACAAAATGAATTGCACCACTTTGAGTAACCACATTACTTGCATCGTAATAGATTCCCACGAAATCAGTCGTATCTCCCTTGAAAACAAATTGTTCTTTTCCACGGTTGATCATGATATCAATTTCTTTACCATTAATTGCAAGTGGTATATCGGCAAATGTGTTGTAATTGGTTGCCTGTCCTACCAAATCGTTCAAAAACCGGCTTTGTATCAGAATATGATATCCTGCAAACAGATTCAAAGGGTTGTTGCTGTTGGTATAATCGCTTTGCCCAGGACTAACCGAAGCAACAAGGTCATCGAACGAGTTGATGTTTCGTTTTTTATAAATCGAATCAGCTTCGACGAGCATGGTATAAGGTTTCAATGGCTGGTCTTTCAGTTTCATGTCAACATCCAGTGTTTTGCTAATACCGGTTGCCTCGAGTGCAGCTACAAATATTGAATAACTGGGATTTCGTTTCAACCAAGCGAAACTGTTAAGTGTAATCGGCCGAAGCATTTCGCTTATTACATGAACATATCCGTTTGATGTTTCAATATTGGCCTTGATAACCGGCGCCTGATTATTAATCTTGTAATAGGTGGTATCGGTCTGAATGATGAAATTCACGTTCAGGTAATCTCCCGAAAGGGTTGGTTCAGTGAAAGCTCCAAAAGGAAAGTCATTTGAAATAACACCCAAATTCACAACATGATATCTTGCAAGCGCCTTTACATAGGTTACATCCTTTAACAATTCGGCTAACGAACCAAATTGTCCGTCTTGTTTGATGAAATTATCTATCGCCTGATTGTTTGGTGCAAAACAGGTGTAGTTATTTCCGTAAGGATTATAGGCGCTAAGCGTAGACTGAAGGCCACCAACCTGAATAATCTGAATAAAACTTGAGAAATCCTTTGAATTTGCAGTCAGGTAACTGTAAATGGAATATTTCTGGATGTCTTTGAATTCAGGAGTTAAACTTGACTTGGTACAAGAATATTGTGCCAGAATGACAAGCAACAGACTTGATATGATCAAAATTCTTTTCATGTGTTTAGTAGATATAATATGGATTTTGAACCAGGTTTTTATTGCGCTCCATTTCACTCTTGGCGATCGGAAGATACCAACCCATCGGATTGGTAAGTTTAGCCGATAAGATACGTTTCTGGGTCGAAGGAACATTTTTGATGATCAGCTCAACTAATTTATCCTTTCGTGCAAAATTATTTCGTCTTCCCATCCTTAGTAAATCGAACCATCGTTTTCCTTCAAAAGCCAGTTCCAGTGCCCGTTCGTTTAAAATGGCATCTTCGAAGGAAATCGCAGAATTTCCGAGTACCACAGGAACCACATTGCCGCGCAACCTGATTTGATTCAAAAGGTCAGATGCTTCAGAAAAGCGTGACACCTGCGACAAAGCTTCTGCTTTCATCAAATACACATCGGCCAGCCGGTAAACAATCCAGTTGCAACTATTCTGAACAGAGCCATACCGTTCGGTCTTCCCATCGGGCATCAATCCTATGAATTTCCAGATCAGGTAATCGTCTTCAGCAAGTTTGGTAATGGAGGCATTTTCACCCCGGGTTAATTCAACGGCATATTTACGTGCAAAAACTT
Organism: Bacteroidia bacterium; assembly: GCA_037143155.1. GTDB lineage: Bacteria > Bacteroidota > Bacteroidia > Bacteroidales > Prolixibacteraceae > Aquipluma. The sequence continues at coordinate 2,696 of JBAWZG010000121.1, read as the reverse complement.
CAGCAGCCCGCTGGCTTGGATCATATTGATGGCCATTTCGGTTCGTCATTCCATAGAGGCTGTTTTTTTGGTAGTACTTGTCGTTAAATTGAAATTCGAAAATTCCTTCCAGCGAATTACCTGGATAAAACATTTCGAACCAACGGGTTCCGGGCATCAGCACAAAATCCTTATTCGCCATGATTCGGTCACAGGCTTCAATACAGCCATTGTAATCAAATAACCAAAGGTCAATGTCGGCAATTAAAGCATCGTAGGAAGCTTTTGTTGCACGGCCCTTTACTTCGGCTACGGTCTTATAACCATCGGAAGCGTAGGCACGGTACTTGTTCAGGTAAACCAGAATTTGTTTTAAGACCTCATCTCCATTGGTTTTTGGAATATAGAAGTCAACTCCATCATTTTCAGATGGTCCAAGAACTAATGGGACATCTTTAAATATTCTAACCAGATAAAAATAACTCAGGCCCCGAAGAAAATGAGCCTCAGCCAAATAGCCCTCCATCTGAAAATCGGTAAATGTGTGATCGATTTTCTGAACTTCAGGTGCATTTTTAATCACATCGTTGCAGTAGTTAATCACTTTATAGAAACCAGACCAGTCGCACAATCCGTTATCGGGATAAATGTTACTTTCAATCAGATTACGTTCATTTCCTCCTAAGCTGTAATCCGCTTTAACCATGTCGCCACGGGCTTCACCGTAGGTAAACAGCGAACCGTTCATTGCTGCGAACGACTGATAGGCACCCATTAAAACAGCATCAACATCTGATTTTGTTTTCCAGAATTCCTCACGAACCAATCCGCTGGGAGGAAGTAATTCGAGATAATTTGAACAGGAAAACTGGATTCCCATGGCAAAAAATAAAAGGACAAACCGTATATTAAATATCTTCTTCATGTTCATATGAATTAAAATCCTACAGCTAAACTAATTGTAATCATTTTTGGTGGCGGGGTATTGGCATAATCCCGTCCGATAGAAAAAGGATCGGAAGCATTCTGTCCTACTTCCGGGTCTTGTCCGGAATAATTGGTAAATGTGAAAAGTTTACGGGCGCTTACCGAAAAGCTTGCGTTTTGAAGATTTAGCTTCTTGCACAGATCAGGACTTAACTGGTAATCGAGTTTTATACTGTTCAAACGAATAAAATCGCCTTTTTCTACATAGCGGTCCGATCCCAGGTTATTGGCCGGATTATCCATTGAAGCTCTGGGCAACAAGCCCGGCTCGTTCTGGCCCTGAACTCTCCAGCGACTTAATGTTGCTTTACTCTGGTTATCTCTTCCGCTCATTCCTTCAGCATTAAGAGCAGTCATGTTGATGATGTCGTATCCTGTACGATAATAAAAAGCATACGAAAAAGACCAGTTCTTATATCGCACGGTGTTCCCAAAACCACCGGTTAAAGCGGGATTGGAATCACCAATGTAAACGACATCGTTCAAATCGATTTTACCGTCATGATTAATATCTTCATAAATTGCATCACCACCTCTGAAAATGTAAGTTCCTTTATATGTCATCATAATCGGAACATTTTTGCTGTCAACCATAGTTTTTCCTTCAGCATCTTTTGCTACAGCATCCTTATCAGAAGCATAAACTCCTTTATATCTGAACCCGTAGAATGAACCCATAGGCTCACCGGGAACAATCTTTTGCGGATATTGGCCATTGCCTATCGAAACATCTTTCTCCGTATTAAAGTTATCAGGAAGGCTCATGAACGTGTTCACGTTTCTTGAAGTATTAAAATCAAATGAAACCAACCAGTCCTTGGTCCGGAATATCTTCCAGTTTGCCATAAATTCCCAACCTACATTCTTCATCTCACCACCGTTATAGTAGGTCAGTTTATCAAAACCTGAAGACGTTGGAATCTTGTATCCCTCCCAGTTATTCGATGGGAAAAGCATATCCGTGGTAACTTTATTATAAATATCAGCATTCAGGAACAAATGGTCTTTAAACAAATTCAATTCCAGTCCAACATCGTATTGTTTAATGTTTTCCCATTTCAACTTATCCAATTGAATTTTATCAGGAACAATCGTCGGATTGGTGATGTAACTGCCTGGACTACCAGATATATAAGTTGCAAAACGGGCATAATCATCACCCGGAGGCCGGCCTGATGTTCCCCAACTGGCACGCAATTTACTTTCGCCTAACCAACTGGACCAACCGGAAAGGAACGGTTCAGAAGAAAAACGCCATCCACCGGAAATACCATAGAAAACACCCCAGCGGTTACTTACACCAAAAGCTGAGTTGGCATCGGCCCGAACAACTGTTTGCAACATATAACGGTCTTTGTACTTGTAGTTCAGGTTCATTAAAGCACCTAAATCGCGGTGCTGACCAGTACCCGAACCAATCCAGTTAATTTGTCCTCCAATGGAAGGATCCTGAATATCGGTACTTGGTGTTTTGTTACTCTGAATACGCATCCACTGATTCTCCGACTGATTGGTCATCCATGAAAAAGTACCAGACAGGTCATGTTCTTTATTCGTCAACGGAACATTGTATGAAAGCAGCGATTCGGTTTTAATGGAAGAATACTGGCTGTTGCTCTCATCGGCAAAATTGATCAGCCAGCCGAGCCAATCCATTCCAATGGCATTGTATGGGAGGAACCGGTTGTTTTTAGCTCCTGAATACTGGAACGAAACGGTTTCCTTGAATA
>JBAWZG010000120.1:0-12911 GCA_037143155.1 Bacteroidia bacterium | reverse complement strand
ACATCCTGCCAAATGCCGATATTCCTGTCGCGGATTCCCGGAATCCAGTCCCAACCTTCGGACGAGATAAATGTTGGTCCATCCAGACACAATTGCCCGCCATTTGGTCCGGGGCCTGCTTTAAGCGATTCTTCCTGCGGAATACCCGGATTATTAGGTGGGTAAATATGAACTGCCAGTATATTTTTACCCTGAAGGTTTATTGAACCGGTGGCATCAAACTCTCCGCGCTGAAATGCACCGGCAATCCGACCGAGCAATTTGCCGTTCAGCCAAATATCGGCTTTGTAATTAATTCCGTTGAAAAGCAGGCGCATGGTTTTTCCGGCGATATTTTCCGGAAGTTTCACCTGCAAACGGTACCACCAATCTTTCCGGCACAACGAATCCGGAATGGACAAGTTATTCAGGCCGAAATAAGGATCAGGATAAACTCCCTGATCAACCAGAGTGGTTAGAACAGTTCCCGGAACAGTGGCATTGTACCATCCCGAAGTATTCAGATCAGGATTAAATATGGATTGATCAGCGCTGGTAACCTTATCTGCCTCGGCCATTTCCCAACCCGAAGAAAGAAGGTATTCGTTTTCATTTATTTTTTGAATTTCAGCTGTAACAACTGCTTTCGCCTTCCGGATTGAAGTTTGAGGTTTTACAGCAGAAACAGGTAAAGTTGTAGGATCTTGCTGTTGGTTCAGGCCAAAATTTAATCTGGACTGCGCCTGAATTCCTATTGAAACTGAAAGCAATATCGTGAAGATTAAAGGCCTTCTGAATAGGTTTGGTTGGTTCATCTGAGTTCTGTTCATTGATTTTTACAATTGGTGGTTCGCTTCACTTAAAAACACCTTTTATTTTATTGGTGTTCTTGTCAGTCACCAAAATTACTTTTTTCATCTCTGAAATCACATCGCCTATTCAAGTTCTGCTCAATTTCAAAAAGGTTTGACTTCCCTGATGTTTGGAAGTTCAACCGGTTTTTTCTAAAGCCATCACAACCTTTCTACTTCGATTTTCTCACCCTTTTTTGTAGCAACATCATATTCATAGATTTTCTTCAGAGATGGCGCTGGGATTTTATTTTCGGAATGATTTAGCGGTGCCTGAATTTCAGCTACTGTAAAGATTGCATTTGGGTTAACTCCTTTGGCAAGTTTCAAACCTTTTCCTTTTAACGGAGAATAAGAGCGAATACGGCAATTACCTCCAAGCGAAGATTTGATTGTCGCTTTGGCGATTTCGCCATTCTTCCATTGCATATTCACTTCGAAACCACCTCTGGCTCTCAATCCGGTAATGCTTCCATCTTTCCATACCGACGGAAGGGCTGGCAGCAATTGAATTACTCCATCCTGGCTTTGAAGCAGCATTTCTGCAATTCCGGAGGTACAGCCAAAGTTGCCGTCAATCTGGAAAGGCGGATGCGCATCGAAAAGATTTGGATAGGTTCCTCCCTGCATTCTGCCGCCACCCAAAATGGGCTTCAACTGTTCGGTTATCAGTTTGTAAGCATGGTCGCCATCGAGCAGACGGGCCCAGAAATTTACTTTCCAGCCCATCGACCATCCGGTTGAAGCATCGCCACGGGCAATCAAGGTGGTTTTTGCGGCATTGAATAATTCAGGATTACGGTAAGGTGATATCTGGTTTGAAGGGAAAAGACCATACAAATGTGATACATGCCGATGGTTATCTTTTGGGTTATCCAGATCTTCCATCCATTCCTGCAATTGGCCCCATTTCCCGATTTGCATGGGGGGCATCCTTTTTAAGGTTTCACTCAAAGTCACCGATAATTCCTGATCGGTATTCAGAATCTGAGCTGCTTCCATTGTTTTGGTGAACAGGTCGAAAACCAATTGATTATCCATGGTTACACCGGCAGCCAAAGTCGAAGGTCTTCCCTGCGGGTTATTTTCCGGAGAAGTGGATGGACAAACCACCAGCCAATGATTTACAGGCTCTTCAATCAGGAAATCAAGAAAAAACATTGCGGCTTCTCTGATCACCGGATAAACTGACTTCAGGTATTTCTTATCGCCATTATAGGCATATTTATCAAACAAATGTTGCGAAAGCCAGGCGCCACCCATTGGCCACATGCCCCAGGTTGCCCCGTCAATAGGCCCATTTATACGCCAGATATCGGTATTGTGGTGCAATACCCAACCATGAGCGCCATACATATCCTGAGCAGTTTGCCTACCTGTTTCCGAAAGTTCGCGCACCATCTGAATCAGTGGCTCATTCATTTCGCTCATGTTGGTAATTTCAGATGGCCAGTAATTCATTTCGGTGTTGATATTCACCGTGTACTTACTGTCCCATGCGGGTGCCAGCTGATCGGTCCAGATTCCCTGAAGATTGGCAGGCTGCCCGCCTGGTCGCGATGCTGAAATCAGCAAATAACGACCAAACTGGAAATAAAGTGCAACAAACTGTGGGTCGTCTCCTTTTGCAAAATTGGCCAAACGAACATTGGTTGGATTTTTCACAGATTCGGTTACGCCCAAATCAAGTTTTACCCTATTGAAATAGTTCTGAAAATCGGCAACATGATCTTTCAAAATCTGATCGTAATTCTTTTTCAAAGCTTTCTGAAGATATGCAGTTGCTCTTTCAGTCTCATTCGCACTCAAATCCTGGTAGTCCACAAAATTGGTTGCAATCGAAATATAAAGGGTAACTTCATCTGCATTGATAACATTCAGAGAACCTTCAGATGGAGATATTTTACCACCTTTAGTTACGATTTTCACCCGGGCCTGAAACTTCACACTTCCCGGCATCTTTTCAAATTCGCTTGTAATTCCTGACATGATCAATTCGCCGTTATCATTAGCGGTAACAGTTACTTCTGATGGTTTTGGCCTGTCCATGGTTGCAGAAAAGGTAATCGAACCAGACTTATCAGCTTTTATCCGCGCAACGATTACCTGATCAGGAAATGATGCAATCACGCTTGTTTCGTATTTCACGCCATTGACTTCGTATCGTGAAGAGGCTGTTGCTTTTTCCAAATTGAGTTCACGGTAATAATTCGAAAAATTCTCGTGTCCGGGGAAAGTTAACTTCAGGTTACCCACAGTTTGGTATGGCATCCCATGAGATTTTTTCGTAATAATACTCTTATTAGCCAAATCCTGAGCTTCTTTGTATTTTCCATCGAAGATCAGTTTCCTGACTTCCGGCAATGCTTCTTTTGCATCAGGATTGTCGTTCCGGTTGGGACCACCTGCCCATAAGGTATTTTCGTTCAACTGAATGACTTCATTCACAGGGTCACCATAAATCATGGCTCCTAAACGGCCGTTCCCAATTGGAAGAGCCTCAACCCACTGTTTGGCAGGTTGATCGTACCAAAGTTTTAAATGAGATTCGTTCTGAGCTGACACATTTGCATATAGCACTAAACTCAGAATTACTAAAATAATGATTTTCATAATAATTACGCATTAGTGCTGCCGCCGTCAATTGTCTTAATCATTCCGTCTTCATCATATTCCAGTTCGACCACTTTCAGGCTGCGCAACCAGGTTCTTCCTCCTGAAGGAACACTGTCGTGATGAAACAAGTACCATTTTCCTTTGAACTCAGCAATGGCGTGGTGAGTCGTCCATCCGACAACCGGAGTCAGAATCACACCCTGATAGATAAAAGGCCCGTAAGGATTGTCTCCAATTGCATAGCACAATAAGTGTGTGTCACCTGTCGAATAGGAGAAATAATATTTGCCGTTGTACCGGTGCATCCATGAAGCTTCGAAGAAACGGTTTGTCTGCCCGGCCTTCATTGAAGTTCCATCCGGATTCAGGAGAATAACCGGACGGGGTTCTTCAGCAAAACCTAACATATCGTCCGACAAACGAACTACTCGTGATGGCAAAGCCGTTTCATCTCCGGAAGGCAAATAGGCACATTCAAGCGCCTTATTGTCCTTGTAGCGCTGCAACTGTCCTCCCCAAAGGCCGCCAAAATACATGTAGTGAGTTCCATCGGTATCTTCAAATATGGCAGGGTCGATGCTGTAACTTCCCCGGATCGGGTCCGGCTGAGGAATGAACGGTCCTGCCGGACTGTCTGAAATAGCTACTCCCAAACGGAATATATCGGTTTGGTCTTTCAATGGATAATACATGTAGTATTTGCCGTTCATGAATGCCACATCACAATCCCACAACTGACGTCCGGCCCAGGCAATATCACTTACTTTAAGCACAACACCATGATCAATGAGCGGCTCATTTTCGATATCTGAAGTAGAAAAAACATGGTAATCATTCATGTCGAAATGATCGCCGTTGTCATTTTCCGGAATACCCGATTCACGGTCGTGCGAAGGATAAATGTATAATTTCCCTTCGAAGACATGAACAGCCGGATCGGCCATGAAATCATTCTCAACTAAATACTTTGATTGTTTCATTTTTTGACCTTCTGTTTTTTTGCCATTTTAATCATTTCATTAACCACCGGTTTGCGCTTATTATTGCGGTCGAAAAGTACCGGATAATCTTTTCTTCCCCGGATAGGGAAATTATTTAGCCAGGTCGTATTATCAGTCAGGCCCCAAAGAGTGACGCGATCAACTACATCATTGTATTTCAGGAAAAGCCCGAACATATCCAGCATGCGCTTATTCCATTTCAGCTGAATGGAGTCCGGCACACCTTCCTTGTATGGATCCATTTCCTTGGAATATTTGAAATTGGCAGCAACGTTCGCCCCATCATACGGACTTGGGAGAATGGAAATATCCAATTCGGTAAAAAGTACTTTTACGCCGGCATCTTTTAGTTTCTTAATGCTGGTTTCTGTAGCGTCGACTGTTGGTGAATTCATGTGCCAGTGCGCCTGCGAGCCAACTGCATCGATCCGGCAGCCGACAGCCTTGAGTTCTTTGACTAATTCTACAATTGCATCGCATTTGGCAGGTGTTTCCACGTTGTAATCGTTGTAGTACAATTCAACATTCGGATCGGCTTCGTGAGCAAACTGGAATGCATATTTGATGAAATCCTTGCCCAGAATCTGGTAGAATTTACTGTTTCGGTACGTACCGTTATCTTCAAAAGCTTCATTAACAACATCCCATCCTTTAATACGGCCTTTGTAGCGTCCAACAACTGTGAGGATGTGCTGGTGCATACGCTCTTTCAGAACTTCAGGAGATACATCTTTCCCATCCGCATCAATAAAGAACCATTTGCCAATTTGAGAATGCCAGATCAGGCAGTGCCCGGTTACAACCTGTTTGTTTTTTTCTCCAAAAGCGACAAATTTATCCGCACTTTCCCATACATATTTGTTTTCTTCCGGATGAATCGGTTGAGGTTTCATACAGTTTTCGGGAACAATGGCACTGAATTCTTTAGCAATCAGTTCCGTTTCGATGGGGTTAACGCCATCGACTTGTTGCGAATTGACAGCTACACCTAACAGGAATTTTCCTTTGGTAGCATCAGCCAGAGTTTTTTGAGCCATGGTTTGTATGGATGCAAGAAAAACTAAGGCAGTAATTGTGGTAATTAGTTTCATGTTTTAATAATTTGGAGCCCCCTCCAAACCTCCCCAAAAAGGGGAGGCTTAAAAAAGGCCAAGTTTAGAATTGTGGATTAGATTTTCCTTTTGTATTTCGAAATTGATGTGTCATTGATTATGCATTTTCACTCCTGCGGGCCTTCAAATCTTCTTCAATTTTTGTTTCCATTTTCTTGTCAATGACATAGAAGAAAAGCAGGCCAACACCAATAAGGAATGGAATTGACGGATATATGCTCACAAGTAGCCTTGAGCCTTCGGCAACAGAATGAGGTTGAATAATCTCCTGTCCGGCAACTCCACTTTCTTTAGCAATGTATCCGTATAAACCTAAAATCCAGGCTACCAGGGCACCCCCGATAGAGAGCCCGGTCTTAAGACCGATCATCATCGCTGAAAAAATGATTGCGGTTGCCCTGCGCTTTGTTTTCCATTCTGAATAGTCGGCAACATCAGCAATCATGGCCCAAAGAACCGGAATGGTTATCCCATAGAAAAATCCATGCAGAATTTGTGAACCGAACATCAGGAGCACATTTTCCGGTTTGAAAAAGATAAAGATCAGTACAAACAGTGTAGCAACGAGTAATCCATATTTATAAACATCCCGTTTGCCATATTTATCTGCCAGCTTTTTTGAAAATGAAATTCCAACAATCATGAAGATAATACCTCCGGCGTTGAACAAACCAAAACCGGCAGCTACCGGATCTGATCCAAAGAAATTTATGCCTAAATCAGATAAGCCGGCAATTACAGGACTAATAAAATTAGCCAAAGCAGCTTTATCAACGTAATTATTAAAATAGTACACATACGAACCGCCTTTCATCGCAAGCGTGATGAACACCAAAATGGTTAAGCTGAGCATAATTAGCCAGGGCTTATTCTTTAAAAGATCAGACAGATCTTCTTTTATAGATGATTTTTGTTCAACACTTGGGACAATTCGCTCCCTGGTTGTAAGAAATGTGATCAGAAGCATGACCGTGCCAACAATTGCCATCCAGGTCATAACTGTTTCAATACCGGCTGCCTTATCTCCGTGACCTGCATAGATAATAATGGGCAACATAAACACCTGTACAAAAAATTGGGCAAACATCACTGCCACAAAACGGTACGAAGAAATACTATTCCGTTCGCCCATATCACCGGTAATTACACCACTCAAAGCAGAGTATGGCAAGTTACTGGAGGCATAAAGCATGAGCAATAGTGAATAGGTTGTGGCAGCATAAATCAGTTTCCCTTTGTACGAAAAGTCAGGTGTCGAAAATGCGAGAAGGGCAACAACGCCCAAAGGAATGGCGGTGTACAATATCCAGGGTCTGAATTTGCCCCATTTCGAATTAGTTCGGTCGGCCAATATTCCGATGATTGGATTAAAAATAAAGGCAGCGGTCAATCCTACAGCAAGCATTATGATTGAAGCATCAGTACTTTTTAATCCATAAATATCGGTATAGAAATAAGCCAAATAGGTAATTAGTGTCTGGAAAACCAGGTTGGCGGCCAAATCGCCCAGGCTGTATCCAATTTTCTCGAACAGGGAAACTTTTTTTATGTCTTTCATCTTTTATTGGTTTATTGGAATTTTAGAATTCCTAAAATTAGGAATAAATCTTTCATAGCTCATTATGTTGAAAAGTTTGCATCAATCATTGAAATTTTACCCAATCGATTTCTGTTCGATTTCCATCTTTCAACACGACAAACAGATGATGAATTCCGGATTGAAATTTGGACACTTTTGCTTCCACTGTATTCCAGCTTGTACCTTTTGGAACCTTAACTTCAGCAATCACTGGTCCGTCAGCTTTATCCAGGCGGATCTGCAAGGTGCTTCCAGTTTCTGACCAGGCTTTAACCTGAACTTTTTTCAGCTTTTCCTTGCCGAAATCAACCGAGTTATACTGAATCCAGGCACTTGAGCCATTGAGTATTGTTTTCCAGCCATTGAAGGTATTTGTTGAATCCAGAAATGCGATGGATGAACCGGTTTTGCTTATCCTGCTGTATCGGTCGATTTCAATCTGATTTTTTGCGCTGGTCAGGCCAATGCCCCGCAAGGTAGGTGTAACCTTCCGGATTGTTCCATCCGGATTAAAGAAAAGACTGTCGGCACATATTGAGCGGTTTTTATCAAATTTGGGCGAATAGGCATCCTGATGGTAGAATAAATACCATTGACCTTTGTACTGAACGAACGATTGGTGATTGGTCCAGCAGTTCATCGGCGATTCGTCCATTACCACTCCTGCCATTTTGAAAGGTCCCATCGGGTTATCACCAATGGCATATTCGAGCCGCTCGATTTTGTTTTCCACGTGAGGAATAGTCAGGTAATAAATGCCATTCCGCTCAAACAAAAACGGTCCTTCCTTCAGGCCTTTCTGAGGAAGATTGGCAATGGTCAGGGGCTCCGATGCCAGTTCCGTCATGTTTTCATTGAGTTTGGCAACCATTATATTTCCCATGGCCCAATACAAATAGGCCTGTCCGTCTTTGTCAATAAAAACATTTGGATCGATGCCATTCACTCCTTTTATTGGCTCCGGAAGCGGAACGTAAGGTCCTTCAGGTTTATCGGCGATGGCGACGCCAATCCCAAATCCTTTTCTTCCGTTTGCATCGGGCACCATCTTGTTGGAGGGAAAATAGAAATAGTATTTTCCGTTTCGTTCAATGCAATCTGGCGCCCACATGCTGTACGAAGTGGAATCTACCCATTTCACTTTATTCTGACTGACAATCATACCATGATCAGTCCAGTCGGTCAGGTTTTCGGAAGAAAATACGTGATAATCTGCCATACAGAACCAGTCTTTACGCAGTTGTTTTTGGTCCTTCGGTGTTGGAATATCATGCGAAGGGAAAACATATACTTTCCCGTTGAATACTCTTGCCGTTGGATCGGCAGAAAACTGGTTCCGAACAATTGGATTCTGAGCCGACAGGCTGTATGAACAAAGAAAAACTAAGCTAAATATCAGCGATTTGAAAATTTTCATATGGTAGTATTTTAAATATTATTTCGATTCTTTCTGTAACTCATTAACCGCATTTGAAAGGAAAACATACCAGGCACCACCATCGATGATGCATTCGTTTTCGCCCCAGAAGAATGGCCAATCATCTTTATTTTCAAGATAATCGGGTTTCAATAAAAGCAAACCCGGAACAACACCTCCGGCGATGGTGGTGAAATCAGCCCGATTATTTCCATAAGCCACTTTCTTAGAATGAGCACCAACTGCATTTACAAACGACAAATTCGAATAAGGATGGCAGCCGAAAATATAATTAAGTCCTTTATAAACATACTCTTTTCCGATAATATCAGGATAAGCTCTAAAAATAAAATAATTGGTTATTGCCCAATTGATTACGTTCGACGTACCACCCCATCCCCTGGCTGAAATTGGCACTCCGTAAGGATTTTCCTTTTCGTTCGCCATGATTGTTTCTTTGTATTTGATGATATATTCTTTGAGTTTGACTTTATAAGCAGCATCCATGTACTGCAGAGCAATCAAGGCCGGATTAATAGCACTCCTTCCTCCAAAACCGCCAAAACCCGGATTTTTGTTATTTTTGTCTGTCAACTGTTCAAGCATCGGCCAGATTTTTTCCTGAAACCGGTCGGCATATTTTTTGTCTTTTGTTGTAATGTATAACTGAAGTGCTGCATTGATATCAGCTCCTCGGCCAAACCTGGCCATCGGGCCATCATTTGCGGTATTTTTAGTGGCTTCATCGGCCTCTTCTACCAGTCTTTTCGCACAGGCCAGACTTCTTTCAGCAAGATCATTGTTGTACCCTTTCAGGGTTCGGCTGGCAGCTGCCAGTGTTCCGGCGGTTTGATAATCCAACATGGAACTGCGATTGGTGAATGCCCAGCGGTCATCCAAAGTTCCGCTGGTTAATCCGTCCGATTCGTATGGTTTCAGATTTGGATTATACAAAAGATTATCGGTTTCATTAATGGCATCGCCCAAATGATGGTATTGGTGAAGATTCGGAACAACGATTCCGCGAACCGGGTGACCGATATTTTCGCACTGTGCCACCAGATTTAAGGTTCCATGTTCAATCTGCTGCAACATATCAGGTTTCCCATCCGGACGATGAATATCGACATAACGGGTTTTCTGGTCAATATATGTTTCATCCCGGTCAAGCTTGAAATTCTCCCAGGTATCTACAAAACTTGAAATGACGCTGTTGTGCGATCCGGTCTGAATATCGAAATCTCCGGCATCGAACCAGCCGCCAACTGCCATGTTCGGAATCCGTTCCAGTGACTTGTATTTGGTATCGGTTGTTGGTCCCTGAACATATCCGTCAAAATGCTGATGATTAACTGGTGCCTGAAGGCAATCGTCGCGGTAAGGTTCTCCATGCCAAACCCGGTAGGCCTCGTTCACCTGCATGTGATCCATTTGAACCGGGAACCATACATCCATGGTTGGCTGCCAGATATCGGCATAAACATTCGGACCAATCACAAACGTATTTGTTTTTTGATTGCCATACTGGATGTAATAGATGCCTGGTTCTTTAACCGAACTGAAATCAAATTTCGCATAGTTGTATCGCAGGTATTTCCCCCAAACCGTCACATCACCCTTGAATTTTTCAACGAATTTCCCTTCAGGAGACACCTGAAAAACCGATGCTGTTTTCAGTGCGATATCATTCTTATCCAATTCAATAACAGCTATTTTTTCCTGAGATGGAATGTAGCCAACCTGTGAAAATCCAATAACAGGCTCCCGTTTCCAGTCTGGGATTGCATTGGGCTCGACAAACCAGGTTAACACTTTACCGGTTTTATTTGACGGAAGCATACTGCGTAAAACAAACCATCCGTTCTGGGCCAGATTCCGGCCATCAAAGAGCATCAAATCGGCATCCACACTCTGAACTTTCACCAGGCGTTCAGGATCTTCCGGAGCCAAAATAATTGTTCTGCCTGTAGCAATGGGATTTGGAACGATAAATTCTCCCTTGCCCCGGTCATCAAAAGTTGTGTGACCACTAAACTGAGGTATTTTATTACTGATCGGTACAATCATCGTATTGCTTGCCGGATACCTTGGGAAAAGTCCCGGATTACCATCCATCAGATAGGTTTTTTCAAAATATGCTGAAGGTAAAAATTCGAGGTTAAAACCTGTTTTGCCTTCCATATCTTTGGGAATAGCTTTGTCCAGGAATACATTAATTTCCACTCCGTTATCTTTGGGAGTAACCGTAATTCTGGAATTGAAACTGTATTCTTTGTAAGTCAGTTCAACACTGATTGTTTGGGTTGCCTGATCCACCTTACGTTCAACAACTTTTGGAATCAAATCCCATTGTTCAGGTGTATTTTGTAATCGGACAGCACCACCGGTTGAAGTACGAACTCCATGATGGATGATTTCAATTCCGGCCGTTTTTTCATCGAAAAACATCCCATTGTACTCGTCGCTAAAAACCAGCACATTAACACCCTGCTTTTCAAAGTATTCTAAATCATTTAGTTTGAGTTGCTGACCAAAAGAAGTGTTTGGATGCAAATAAAAAAGGGAAATCAATGCGACTATTGCCAATTGTATCAGATGGCCTGAAGTTTTGCTTTTGTTCATTGGTGTAATTTTAGTTGGTATATGGGATTTATTCAGTTTATTTCAATTTCTGATCGCATATATAAGGGTTGATGATTAATGGTAGTCGCCAACTCTTTTTGTATCTTTTTCAATTAAATAGTCCAGATTATACATAGGCCGTTCGACGCTTTCAGGGAAAGGTTTTCGGCTAAACTTCTGGAAATACAGCATACAACCATCTTTCCATTCGAGCGCATTGAGGCTCTGATCGCGCAGTCTTTTCTGAACATCCACAAAACGGTCGTGATCAACATATCGCTCAGCCTGATCCCAAATCTTCTGGAAACGGCGGACTTGCTGAACACCTCCGTCATAATGAATGCACAACTCATCCCACAACGATCGTCCGCTCTTCATCTGATAATCCCATGGCAAATGATGAAACCACAAAAGATAAGCTTCGGGGCAAGTCGAAAGGTTGGTTAATTCGGAACGAAGCGGTTCATTGTATTCGCTAAGGTTGTTACTGCCCCGAGTACTCGGGGTCCGGTCGAATCCGATTCCCAGTGTATCGGCCTGATGGTAGTATGGCGGAGTCCAGTCTTTTCGCATTTGCGGTGGCGCCCACCAAGGTCCGGGTCCATAATGTCCATTCGCTGAAAAAATATGGTGCAAACCCAGTGGCATCATAAAATCAACAATTGCCTCACGGCTTTCCATCATCATCTGTTTCACCGGAGACAGAAAATTTAGTTTCCAATCCCTGTCCGATTCTGATGTTGAATCATTCAAATTTGTCGTTTTCCCAAAAGTCAGTTTAATCCATTCGTCGGCAATCTGCTCGCTTTTCAGAGAACTGTTCCATGCCAAACGACCAAATGCATACCAGTTGGCCTGAGCAAAAGGATGTCCGCACCAGTTGGTATCCAGCCCAATGTTGGCTACACCAGCAATTGCCGAATATTTCTGCGGAAAAATACTGCCATCGGTACAGCGGGCAACGGTGCTTCCGGGGCCATTCTGATAAGTATCGCTTTGAAGAAATTCTTCCCACATGGGCGCCAAAAAGGCCAGATGAATGGAATGTCCAAGGTATTCCTGAGTGATTTGTAATTCGGGCATTACCGTCGTTTTTTTCATGGCGCCAAATAACGGACTGAATGGCTCGCGTGGCTGAAAGTCGATCGGGCCGTTTTTAACCTGAATGATTACATTATCGCGAAACTGACCATCGAGCGGCATAAATTCCAGATACGCCTGCTTGGCCCGGTCTTCGTTTGAAGTGCTGTAAACAAAAGCCCGCCACATCACGATTCCACCAAACGGCTTGAGGGCGTCGGCCAGCATATTGGCGCCATCGGCATGGGTGCGGCAAAAATCCTGTGGCCCGGGCTGACCTTCGCTGTTGGCTTTCACCAAAAAACCTCCAAAATCAGGGATCAGATTGTAAATTTCTTTGACTTTGTCTTTCCACCATTTGGCGACTTCAGGATTTAGCGGATCAGAAGTTTTTAAACCGCCAATCAATGCAGGCGATGAGAATTTTACTGAAAGATAGGTCTTGATTCCGTAGGAACGAAGAACATCGGCAATGGCTTTTACGCGCTGCAGACAGTCATTCGTGAGCATCAGCTGAGAGGCATTCACATTATTCAGTACCGAACCATTTATACCAATCGAAGCATTGGCCCTGGCATATTCCTGCCACAAGGTTTTGTCGTTTTCGGTGACGGCCAAGGCATCGCTGCCTTTTCGCCAGAAAATTGAAAGACC
>JBAWZG010000119.1:0-12955 GCA_037143155.1 Bacteroidia bacterium | reverse complement strand
TAGAAACCGTTTTTCTGTTTCGGATCAATCAATCTCCAACCGGTAAGGTCTTTCCCATTGAAAAGATTTATTGGTGTTCCAAATTTGACTTTACTCAGGTCAGGAGCAGCCGGTGGAGCAGCCAGTTTGGTTCCGACAAATGAGCTTGAATCCAGACCTATTCCATTGCGGTTTGGTTTGTAGAAGTAGCCGGTAATCTTCTCACCTTGCCTGGATACCTGCAGCCAGTTGGTAATCTGATGTGTACGAACCGGATTGTTGCTCGCATCCTTGGTCCGTACTACATTGTCAATACGGGTGACGATCAAACGATTGTCGTTGTCCATGTAAACGCTGGCTACCGGAGAGACACTTCCACCGATCCATAAGAGGTCGGCATCGAGGTAATCTTTTTCCTGCCGAACTTCGAGCCAGCCAACTCCGCCGTCCTGAATATCAATGGTCCATTGGCCCAAAAATTCACTGACATCGATTTTTTTTACTGGTTCTGGTGCCGGTTTTGATTTTTCCTGGCACGAACTGAATGACAACGAAATTAAAATTGCTGCGAATAGAATAAAATTAGTCTTCATTGGTTCAATAATTTACTGATTAGTTCAAATTAATAATGTGTTTAAAATTAGGGATTATCTTCATCTTTAGTTGCAAAAAATGCTTCTTATTTCTCAACAAAATACCCATGATATCTTCCCATCCAGTAAGGAAGCAAAAAGTAGGCGCCATCGTCTTCACTTGATCCGTTTGAACCTGCGTCGTATTGGTAGGTATTGTAATTCCATTTCGAGATTCCTCTTTCCGGCGTTGGAATTGGCCGAATGGCCTGTGGCTTTCCAAAGCGGTCGACCAGCTGATCTTTGGGTAAATCCCAGCGCTGGCTGTTTTCCATCCGCCAGGTAATCAGATCCATTGGGATTTGCTGAAGTTCTTCGAGCGCAATGTTCAGGTCACAATCTTTTTTCAGGGCCGAACTGGCAATGATATTCCAGATCGGAATGCGGTCAGCCTGCTCCACATTCCAGCTTCGTTGCATGCTTTTTTCGTAAAAGGGCAGCAATTCCGGATCATTCGCGTAACGAAACAGCGTGCAATACGGCAAATAAGCCAATTCGTCGTCGGAGTGATTAATGTCGAACGGGCCGTAGTTCTTTTGCTGAATCATGTTTTCAACGTAATGATGTTTCTGCACAAGCGTTTGGTAAGCCGCCTGAAATTTCGGATCCTGGGTGACATGATAACCGGCTTTCAGGAAGGCAAGGATTTGAAGCGAATTGATTCCTTTTTCGTACATCCAGTTGGTTTTAAAATTCAGCGAATCTGGCGTCCAAACGGCCCAGCGGGTAGGCTTTCCATCCAAATCAATCAAATGAAAGTTGCTGTCAACGATGTGGTTCATAATCCGCTGAACCAGACTTTTCACGCGGTCTTTCATCGCGCCCTCAGCGACCAGATCATAGAATAGCGGATAAGCGAACATGTGCCCGACAATTTCATCAGAACTGGTGTCGCCCTTCCATTTCCATTTTTTATCAGCTGAAAGGTGCCATTCACCTCCATCACCGGTGCTTTCGTTGGCAGCAACCAATGAACGTGCCGGAAAGCCTGAAATTCCCGTAATAGTTTCCAAACGTTCCATGGCTTCGTAGGCTTTGATGGCATTTTTCTTCGCCTCGGGGTCTTTGGTTACCGCATAACGGTAACATTCGGCTGCCAGATAGATGGAAGTCCAAAGTCCGTCGTTGTCGTTGGTGCCGCTGACGCTGCTTGATAAATCGCCCGGAGTTTTCAATTGCGAATCACTCACTAAACCGTACCGATCGTGCCTTAATTTGATGCGTTCTTCAAAAGCAGCCGCTTTTTGATCCAAGGTCATTTCAACTTCCTGAATCTGACTGATTCCTTCCGGGGTTGCAATCCATGTCGTATGCGGATCAATGACCAGAATGTCATTCACTTTGTTGTTCGGAATCCATCGTTTACCATTGTAATAGTGCCAGCCTTTATCTTTTTTGATGGCGCCCTTACTGGTTCCCAGCCACATCCCATCAGCAAAACTTCGGATGGTGGTTATCGGTCCGTATGGAAGGCCATCCGCACCTCTTAAAATCCAGTTGTCACCATTTTCGGCGATGCATCCAACCGAGAAAAGTCCGCCAAAAAGCAGTTCCGCTTTCTCATTTCTGCTTTCCAGAGCGAAGTAGGTGCGTTTCAGGCCATAGGCCATCATGCTATCATCCATATTGAGCCAATTCTCGGCAACCCGACGCAAAAGTCCGTCGGTAGTGGCCAGCCAAAGATCATTTTTCGAGTCTTTTGCGATGGAATTTACCCGTTTCCCGTTTGCAAACGGAATAGCTATCCATGTGCCGTTATATGTCAGTAGGCCATTGGTCGTGCCGACCTGAAGCGTTTTTTCGTTCTCCCAAAACAGGCAAAGGATGGTGTCTTTCCGTGCAAATTCAGGCAGTTCAATTTTTGCTGCATCGCCTTCTTTCTGAATGACATTGACCGAAGCCAGCCAGATTTCATTTTTCACATCTAAAGCTGCAGTCCTCCACTCTGAGCCGGAAACTTTGCCACTCCATTTTCCATTGTGGTTTTTATAAATACCATTGGAAGTTACTGCAACCAGATTGCCATTCAGACTGAATAGTTTTACCACATTCTTTACGGCTTCAGCAGGCAATTGAATATCAGTTTTTACCTCCTGAAAATAGCTCCCGAGTTTAATTTCTGAAACTGGCTGCGTATAAGCCGAAATCATGCCAAATATTAAAAAGATCGCCAGCAAAAGTGACAGTTGTGTTTTTGAATTCATATAAAAATGATGAATAAAAATTTAGAAAATATTCAATTCGTTTTACCCCGGGCTATTCATATTCTTCCCTTTCATGGCATAGATCTATAAAGCGCATTACCCAGAGCCTTCCCCCTTGGGGGAATTAGAAGGGGGCTTCCTATTTCTTCAGCAACCAAATGTCACAAACCTTCGATTGTTGCCGCCAGTTCAATTTTGATTCTTCCGGTTGATCGAAGGTCACACTGATTTTACCATCGCTCACATAAATCTGAGGAATGAGGAATTCTTTGAATTCTTCCAGTCCCTTATTATAGATCAGGGGTTCCATCCGGTCACCGTCGACCCGTAAAAGGGCATCTCCATATCCGGCAATCCTGATGATGTACCGTCCGTTGGGATCCAGATCCGGATATTCCAGTTTGGGAAAATTCTGGAACAGTTGGGTTGACAGGCGTTTACGGCTAAATCCATTGTCCCACCAGGCCACATCGGTCGCATCTTCAGTTCGGGTTTTTACACGCGGACCTTTTGAAATATCCGAAACATTGTCGTAATAGCTTCCGGGGCCAGGATTTTCCCATTTTCGGATAATTTCCAGCCGATCGAGTTTTTCTTTCTCGGTTGGCATCTTGCGGATTTTGTCGAATTCGTCGGCCAGCCACCAGCGGTTATTTAACGGATAATCAATAAAATCGAGTATTGCACCACGCTCTTCGCCGCTGGCATTGTATTTTTTTACGCTGGTTTGAGCACCAACAGATTTCCAAAGTGCTTCGCAATAATCAAATACCCTTTGTCTCAGTTCGGGCGATACCAGTTCCTTATCTGCTTTGTTTACCAAAGCCAGTGCATCGTTCATGGCCTTCTCCGAACCAATTGTTCCTGCTTGTGCCAAAATCAAATTGGCCTCCTTTTCCAGATTTTGTTCATAGATTTTCCGGCGTTTCACATAGGTATCGTAATACGAGCGCATGACCAATTGCTGCCAACGCCAGTTTCCCTTCAACTCCGGATGTTTGGCTTCCAGATTTTGCCAGAAGGCAAAGCAAGTTTCAATCCCGCCATTTTCTTCAACCGGACCAACCCAGTTTCGTTCCAGCGCAAGAATTCCATCGGCACCGGCTTCGGCGACTGATGTTCCGAAGAAATACCGGGAATATTCCACCATCACCTGACGAACATCTTTTTCCGGATTCCAGGCCATCTGGCTCCAGATCACCTTGTTCACATCATCATGCGTTCCGTCGGAATAGGAAAGAAATCCATCGGTCAGTGGTGCAAACCGGTTGTGAATTTTGGCATAATAGAACGGCTGCGGATTACAAACCTCGCGCCCTTCGGTGAGTGCAAAAGCCTGATCCCAGTTTTCAGTTGGATACTGGCAGCGAATGGTGTGCGTCAGATCGGGATAATGACGGTGTTTGTATTGTTTCGGCAAACGAAAACGAGTGGTTGCCATATCCGGACTGCTGGGGCCCGATACCACACCGGCCAACCAATCGGGCTTGTTTTTTTCAAGGTATTCGTAAAAATAATCCACCTGCTCGTTGCTGAAACCCTGAAGCGAAATCCAGACTCCGGCATTCGGATGGTATTTTTTCAATTCAGTGGCAACCGCTTTCAGGAAAGGCATTACAAATTTGGGATGATTGCTGCCAGGGTCTCCACCGGGGAAGAAAACTCCGTCGAGACGCGGACATTTTTGATAGAATTCGGCATGTTTCTGTATTTCGGCCTTGAATTTCGCTTCGTCAGACAAATCAACATCAGCTGGTGTCCAAACCCAGTAATCGAGTCCGTAGTTTTGACAAATTTCGCTGAGTTTGGTGTTCATCACTTCGCGGTCGAATTTCATATTGGGTCCCAAAGGTCCATCCTGAAAAGGAATATTTTCAAAGCAATTGGTGCCGAACATGGCCAGTTCGCGGAAGTATTTTTCGAACTGTTGGGGATTCCATGAATCCCACGAATTGGCCGTATTCCGGTAGCCAATCTGGTGTCCGCGGATTGGGTATGCCGGAGAAGTGGCAATTTCATTTTTCGCGTCAAAAATAATTTTGTTTTTCGATAATTCGGCAGTTCTCAGGAACTGACCAACCGCGAAAAGTACTCCTCGCTCATCAGCACCAATCATCCAAAGGATGTTTTTTTCTGCAACAATCCGGAACCCTTCAGCTTTGGTTTCCGGAAGATTTTCTCCCGTTCTTTTTGGGACTGAAATTCCATTGATTTCAGCATCATTTTTTGTTGCCAACACAACGATTGTCTTTCCCCATTTTGAGCTGATTTGGAGGTTTATCCCGGTTCGCTGTGCCACTTCTTCCTGCAAAACCCGGATCACGGTTTCTTTCACCGGAGATTTGATCGTTCCGGAAGCGATAATTGCAGCTTTACTTAAATCAAGTACCTGAGCTGACAAAACTCCTGAAGTAAGAACTAGCACTGCAAATAAATAAGATCTGATTTTCATACTGATTAATTTAAAATTTTAGATGGAGATTAGTTCGGCATCCAGAGCACCAATCTCTATGGTGTGTGTGTTTTCGTCTATCCGGATGGTAAATGATTCTTTGGTTTCGGATAAATTCCACAACAGCACTGTTTTAATTTCAGGATACCAGGCACAAACAACCGGTTTGTTCTCTTCGACATAAGGTACACCTTTCAGTTGAGGAATGATCTCCTGTTTGAAGGCAAATATTTCCTGCAGGGTTTCTGCCTGAAACCGCAATCCGTTGAGCTTTTGATCAGACACTGAACCATATACGAAGCTTGTTCCATTTGTTTTTAGCTTTCCGGTATGCACGTCTTTTACATCAAAATCCGAAAGAAAAGTCCAGCCATCGATTGCTGGTGTTTCAGTCACTTCAAAAGGAATTCCGGAAGCCAGAAACAGGCTGTAAGGTTTATCGGTTCCCACCTTCCGGCTGCTTTCGCCCCAATAGTGTTTGAGTGGTCCCCGAGGTTTTTGACCGGCTATCTTTTTATGCATGCTGGCAGCTTTTTTCATTACCGGCGCCAGTGTGCTCCAATGGGTGAATGGAAATGGTTCCAGACCGCTCATCATCATGGTATTCCGGACATCAGCAATCGTGGAAATATGCAGTTTGGCCGCCATGTTCGGGGCCGAAAGTTTGGTTGCGGGGTAGGCAGTCGTTTCGCTGAAAGCCATTTCGGGCGTGACAAATCTCCGGTGGAAAAGCGCGCTGAACAACTCATCTGTTTTGCCTTTCACCGGAGAAAAATGCTTGTCTTCGAACATCAGTTCGCCAACGCGCATCAATGAGCCTTTGTAATCGTTCAGGCGGATTCCGGCCTTTTCAGAACCGAGGTACATCACCATAATTCCCAGCGCCACCTCGGGCGCAACTGCCTGTTGTGTTCTGAATGAATTGGTAAGCTGGTCGCAATTAAAGTTGATCCAACTCGTCAATACAGAAGTCAGATTCCGGTCCCTGATATTTTGTTTTAAGTCATTCCAATCGCTTTCTGAATAACCATATTTGCCGAGAAATTCCTGTTGATGTTCGGCACAAAAGCAGCCGCCAATGTTCCCGGGCGATCGGGCCAGGCGGAAATCGTCATCGAGAAACAACTTTTTAAATCCTGCCTGACTTACTTTTTGAATGACGGTGCAATTTTCTACAGTAATTACCGGATGAACCGAGGTTCCGGAGTATTTATTTCCGTCGATACCAACACCTCTCGGCCAATTTTTGGGTGTGGTTTCAAAATCAGGAGCACCGCCTAAGGAGTTTCCGGGATGGCATAACGGAACACTCAGCGAATGAACCGCGATTCCTTTTTTCTCAATTTTCTTTTTCCAGCGCATCAGGTCTTCCATGGGATAGGCCCAATAGCCGTTCAGAAAAACCGGCAGCCACACATCGGTAACACCGCTGCCTGCAATCAAATCCAAAAATTCAGGATGACTGTTGAGAACAGTGGTATTTGTACACAGGCTGAATGTCCGGTATCCGCCTTTCCTGGATGCCGCAAATGAACTGAAACCAGCTAAAGTACTGGCTCCGGCGAGTGCTGATATTTTCAAAAAATCGCGTCGATCGATCATTTTTCTTTTGCCAGTGGTGCTGCTGTATTAATTACTGCGTCCGAAATTACATTTCCCAATTCAGGACCAAAAAAGCTGACGCTCGATTCGTATCCTTCGCCATGAAGATATTGGTCGCGGTCAAGGATATAGCTGATCCATTCGTTGGCCAATCCGCCGATAGCCACATATTTGGCGCCATCTTTTTTGAGATTGGTTTTAACTTTCTTACCCAGAATGGCTGTCATTTCACCGGGAACGCCGGCAATAACCAGGTCGCCAATGCGAACTGCACCGATTCCGACCGAAGTTGGTGCCAGCATATTCATTACAAATTTTACGGTCTGTTCAGTCAGACCATATTCTTCACCGCCGGTTTTCATAAATGCCGGATGTGCGGCATGCTCGGGCAATTGAATAACCTGATACGTAGAACTGAAATTATCGACTTTCTTTGTTTTGATTTCCTGATATAAACCGAACGCTTTTTCTGCGATGAGTTTGCCGTAAACCTGAATTTTTTCATAACCGTTTCCAGCGTTGTTCAACACAGCCGACTGATCGCCTTCGGCGCCATTGTAATACATCGCAGTAACTCCCTGACCAATCATTTTTTGCAGCTCAATTTGCGTGTATCCGGGCCATTCAGCCGATGTCATCATGTCTTTTCCTCCCAGAAAGGTTGGGTGTGCAGTCCAGTTGACCAGTACTGCCAGCGGTTTGCCGTTTTTCAGGTCAACACGGGTGACGGTTAATTCTTTATCCACATCCGGATCGTCGCGGCGGTTGCGGTTCAGACCTTCCAGAATCCGGCTACCGGTTCCGATTTTGACTTCCTGATAATTTTTGTCTGCATTTTTCACTAAAGTCTCTAACTTATCGATGAAAAAAGTCAGCAATTCAGGCTGAAATATCCCCAGATTTGGGTTGTTTAGCTGGTTCTTACTGTTCAAAGCAGCCATTTCTAGACTTCCATGCGAATGACTTGGCAATAACATCATATTTTCAGCTGTCCAGCCGCTGGCGGCAATTCGTTTCAGCAAATCAGGTTTCACGTTGGCAGGCAGGCCCAGGAGGTCAAGGGTAATGATCATGTATTTGTGATCTCCTTTTTTTAGCGCCAGTGCTTTGGCCATGATCGGGTCGTGGACTGATATAGCCGGTTTATTCTGGCGTTCGCCGTAGCCTCCGAGGGTGTATTTCATTTCAATCGGCGGGGTAATGTCGATGGAGGCGACGTTAGCAGTCAGGTTCGCTCCGTAAGAACCTAAACCAACTGTCAGAAAAAGTAATATTACGGAAATATAAATTCGAACGTTCATAATTTTAATGTTTTAGCTTTTCCAAAGATCCTCGCCATATTCCCATCCTTTGCGAACAGGTTCCTTGATATAGGCATTCAACTCCGGATGATTCTTAATCTTCATGTTTTCCGCATCATATTCCAGGCGCATGTTCACCCGTTGCGACAAAACTCCGACAGCAGCCATCTCAGACAAGCGGGCTGAATATTCAAAGTTGGCTCCAGGTATCGGACCTTCACCCTTAATGGCCCGGATCCATTCTGGAATTGGCCCACCTTCGACCCGAGGAATGGTTTCTTTGGGCATATTTTTCTTGAAATTTTCCCAATCGGCATCAGGAATCAGCAGTTTTGGACTTGCCGGTCTTCCGCCGGTTAAAAGCGAGACTTTATCGCCAACCATAATCATCCCCCGGTTAGGCATTTCTTTTAATCCCCACTCCGGACGATTTTCAGGTCGCTGGCCTCCGTCGAGCCAGGTAATTGTAACAGCTGGCATTGTCGCACGAGCAGCGAATTCGAATTTAATGGTCGATTTATCGGGAATAAATCCTTCCGGAGAATCAGGTCTTTGAATTGGTTCTGCAGTTAAAGGCATTCCCAGATCAAGCGTCCAGAAAGGAGCATCGAGCGTATGGCATCCCCAGTCGCCAAGACCTCCGTTACCGAAATCGTACCAGCCCCGCCAGAAACGTGGCAGGTAATAGTAACTGAATGGTCGCATTGCAGCTTGTCCGATCCATAAATCCCAATCCAATTCGGCTGGCACTTTACTTTCTTTAGGTGGGAAAGTATCCGGTTTCATGAAATACCCTTTGGGGTCGAATTCAGGTCCATCAATCCAGGCTATGATTTCTTTCACTTCGCCTAAAACACCGGCTTCATACCATTCCTTGATATTGCGGATTCCTGGGGTGGCGTGTCCCTGAATTCCCATGGCATTAATGACTTTATAATGTTGTGCAGCTTTTCGTAAGGTGCGGATTTGCCAGATGTTATGGGCGAGCGGTTTTTCAACATACACATGTTTGCCCAATTGCATGGCAACCATGGCCGCAGCAAAGTGCATATGATCGGGAGTTGCAATAATCACCGCATCAATGTCGCTGGCCATCTCGTCGAACATGACCCTGAAATCCTTGTACCGTTTGGCCTTCGGGAAAGTCTTAAATCCTTCTGCTGCTGCGGAATCACTTACATCGCACAGTGCTACCACATTTTCGGTCATACAATCCGGAAAGTGATCTTTGGCGCGCCCGCCGACACCAATGAATGCGATATTTACTTTCCCCGGTTTACAGGAGGATAGCCCCGGAAGGAATGAAAGTCCGGCCGCAGCAATGGATGCGCTGGCTATAAATGATCTTCTCGATAAATCTGTCATAAATCTCAATTTTTATTGATTCGTTTTTAACTTTCAGTATTGTTATTTAGCTATTTCGATTTTCCAGTCGGTAAATTCGACCCAGTACTGCCGTTTGTCAGGACCTCCCGCAGCAAGTCCGAGATCAACTGATTCTGCAATTCCCGGAATATCGGCGGTATGCCGTTCGATGATCCAGTTTTTATTATCCAGACTGATATACCCGCTGAAACTGTTTCCATGACGGACAATTTTCAAATAAATAGGTGTTTTGGAATGCTCCGGAAGGTTTGTGCTGCTGGCCTTGTGCATGCAACCGTTGGCAAATTCGTCGTATTCAATTCCTGCGCGTCCGGGAGTTCCGAAAACCAGAACCGAACCTTTGCTTCCGGGCTGAACATCGAAACTTTGCGAGATATCGTTCCGCACAAACAGTCCCGAACGGAACCATTCGTGCGTACGATCTCCAAATTGATTGATTTTAACGGTGGCAACAAAATCGCCTTTAATTCCTTTCAGATAGGCAGCGGCATACGAATCTTCAGCATGATAAAAATCTGATCCGCTGGCTGTTATTTTAAACCGGTTGGCTTTGGCATCGGCTTCAATTTCGTAGGGTTTTGCTTTTACCGAGCAATATTGATGAATCTCCATCTTGGATATATCAAGTGGCGCGGCATCAAAAACGGTCATGCTTTTTTCAGCGCTGTTACTAATGCGTACCGTATGTGTTCCGACCTGAGGATTCACTGCAAAGCTGATTTCGCGCGACTCGCCGGCTTTTAATTCAATCGATTGACTTTCTGTTTCTAAATTATCAACGAAAAACTTTGCCGTCACCTTTTTTAACTCCGAAGTCAGGTTTCTGGCGGTAGCCGTAGCTTTCAGCTTTTCGCCTTTTAAAAGCCGGTCGCCCGAAAGTTTGAAATCTTCGAAAACTACGGATGGTTTTTGTCCTTCAATTTGTACTGATTGCGATGGAGTAGTGCCAATCGCCAGCTGATGTTCACCGACATCGTAAATCCGCACTTCAAATTCAACTTTCCGGCTATTGTTTTTAATCACCGGGAAAAGTTTTTTCTCATACACCTTGCCATCCAGATACAGTTCGACCGGTGCAACACCGCTGGCACCACGGTTAAACACATCCGATGAAAGGTGAATGACACTTCCGGCAGCTATAGCTCCTGAAGCCAATTTGGATGCAGCTTCAATTTTCAGCTTGCTGAATTCAAATTCCGGTTCGCCGTCAAGGATGGTTTCCGGAGCATGGACCGGCGCTTCGATTTTGAAATTGTTTTTGTAGATGTTGTCCTCGGCCAGGGCGGCGCAAAGTTTCCATTCGCCCTGTTCCAGGTTGTAATAGATGTTTTCTTCGGAAGTCCAGCCCTGCGACATGTTATCGAACCAAAAGCCCACATTGTCGTTGAAGAATCCTGCACGAACATCGTGAATCAGGTTTCTGCGGACGACTGAATTAAAGGTCATTCCGGCAGTTTTGATGGCACCTGAATCGTCAGCATCGCGCTGAACATCATCCAAATGATTGTATTCAACCACGTATCCGCCGTCAATGGCTTCTTCCTGATTCGACCAGCCACCCACATCGATTCCGTACCTGCCCCGTGTTTTGGTAATATAATTGTGCGAAATGGTGGTCATCAAGGTGTTACTTGCGTAGATGTTGATGCCTCCGCAATCTGAAAATTTATTGTATGAGATTTTTATTTCGCGAATGATAGCCCTTCCATCGCCGGGATTTGCAGATCCAATCACACTGACTCCGCCATTGTCGATGGCCTCAAACTGGTCTCTGAGGATCTGCGTTTGATAGCAACCTTGTTTGACAGCAATGCCGGTTCCGTTGCATGAGCGAATTTCTCCGTCGACCAATTCACAGGCATGGGCAAATTCAAGGCTGACTGCGCTATTTGATGCTGCCGGAGTTTCGGCTACACCTGTTTCCCCGTCCACCCCGTCAGTATTGACTTTAACCGTATTTCTCCCGGTAATTTCACCTTCAAAAGTTAATCCGTAGAACCGCAAATTCCGAACTGGCTGACCCAACTTTCCATGCACATCAATCAATTGGTTGAGTGTGGCAACACCCGTTTGAAGCTGATTCGGATCTGTAATTCCATTTGCAGGAATGTAGCTGATTTCTTTTAGTTTCGGGTCAAAAAACCATTCGCCCGGTGCATCGAGCAAGGATTTTACATTTTCGATGTAATATCGCGGCGGAACAATAACCACTCCTTCCTGAGGGGCTTTAAAGTTGGCTACTCCGGTTTTTTCATCCACTTTGACGAACGAATTAATGCCGGTATGCCATCGCAGCAGCATCACCACACGGTTGCCTTCAAGATCTTTCCAGTTTTTCAGATCACCTTTTTTGAAATAAAGTACATCCGTCGTTTTGGATATCGCCGGAGGAACGAAATATCCTTCATTCGGAGTGCGGGCCAGTACTTGCTTTTTCCCATTGACAATGAGCATGGCAGCGGTGTCGGCATCGAAAGGAGCGGTCCAGATTTTACCGTTTTTCTTCCATCCCGAAACCGGAACTTCTCCGGAAATAACCGGTTTTTCGCCGGGATAGGCAGCATAAGTGACGTAATGATCTTTCAGTTTGTGGTATTCGAAAGCGCCGGTCGGGAGATTGGTTTCCACGCGTTCGCCTCCGTCAGCTGGCCGGAAAACCAGTGTCTGTTTCAAGGCATAATGCCCGCCACGGATGTAAACCAGAATGTCTTTCCCACGACCCAGCGGATGAGGAGAACCAATCCAGCGTTTCTCAACCGGAGCATCCTTCGGAAAAAAGACTTTCGATTTGAGTTCACGAACAGCTTTTTGAGCCTGCCCGATGCTTAAAAACGGACCGTCAGTTTTTGCGGCATTGGGTTCAGCTAAAGTTCCCGACCAAGAATTGTTTCCCTGAGTTGAAACATAGAAATCAGCCTTTTCGGGATAACTGAAAGGAAGCCATTTGTCACCTTGCAGGAGTTTGCCATCGGGGTATGGGCGGGTCGTTTGTGAAAACGCAATTAGATTTTGAACCCCCGCCAAAAGGATCAAAATGAATATTCTTAGAATTGCTTTTGAACGCTTGTTTTTGTGTGGAATTTCACCCGAAAATTCTCGATTCATCAGACGATTTGTTAGTTTGAGTTTAATCAATCAAACTTATCAATCTTGAATGAATGCTTTTAATGAGTTTTTGTCAATTCGTTGTGGTATTTTAACTGTTTTAATTCGGATTTCAGATCATCAAGCCAAAAATTGGCGAATTAACCATGGAAATAGATTAAGATTCCGGAAGTTTATCTGTTCTAAGATTACATTCTTTGATATACTGACTATCTTTAGTTATAAGTTTGGCATTGTTACTTAATCCACAGGGTTATAATCACCCTGTGCTTATACCTATCGTCCCTTCAGGAC
>JBAWZG010000118.1:0-13065 GCA_037143155.1 Bacteroidia bacterium | reverse complement strand
GAACGCGTACTTTTCCCTGGATTGGATGGCCTGGCAAAATGGCTGAAACGCCATTACAAACCAGTGTCGTGATTGGGAATGGTGCCAAATGATGAACGGTTAACCAAAGTTACAAAGACTATTTAAAAGGTGTTACACGGATAAAACCACCGGTAGGAACCGAGAAGTTTACTGAATTTTTATTCTTGCTTTTTAAAACACCTTTCTCAGTACTTCCACCCTGACAATTAAAAATCTCATAATTATACCCGACGGTAGAGTTACTCAACTGGAAATGTACATTCGGGGTAATTTTTGAATTAATCACATCTACCGTTTGAGTGAGTTGCATAGGAATATTTACAGTATAATCTTCATAAAGCATATAAATCGATTTCTTCTCATTTTGCACCCTCACCACCGGATAAAACCTCGAAACCTGAAAGGGTTCAAAGTCACCTTCGAAAATAACCTTGTAATTCTTTTTCCAGTAATCGAGCCAAAACCGGATGGTCTGCTTTTGATCCTGAGGCATAGTTGTCTGATAAAACGAGAGGTAAGGATTTCCAAATAAAACCGATTGGATTTTACGGGCCACATCTTCCGCCTTTTCTTTCGGGTTAAACGCAACAACTTCCATAAAGGGAGTATATTTTCCATAAAGCAGACGGTTATTTACCATCTTTTCGCGCACAACCTGACAATTTTCCACACCAACAAAACCTGTCAGAAAATTCTGATAGCTAACCAGATAAGGACCCACAATAGGAAACTTTTGACCCATAAATATATTAGGCTTTATGGTTTTCAAACGGGCCTCCATGTCAGCATACAAAGTATCTACAGCCAGATCGATCGATACAAAATCGCGTCCCTTATCCTGCTCGATCACGGCACCTTCCTTGGGATAAAATCCCTTTAAAAAATCGAACCAGTATCCGTCAAACTGCCACTCGGAAAGAAAATTGGCATAGGTGCTGACCAGGTATTTTCTGATTTCAGCATATCGAGGATCGAGAACATACATTTGCCTTGGCGCACGATACCGGATGTATTTTCCTTCAAATTTTTTCAGGACAACCGGATTTCCGCCCATGAACGGAATTGAATACCACAGGTACAATGGGAGTTTCATATCCTGACATTTCTGCCGGAAAAGGTTCATCGTTTTGAAGCTGCTCTCTTCATAGGTATAAGAAGTATCAATCTTCATGTTAACCAGTGCCTGCCAGCCATCGTCCACCAGAATCGATTTAAAATTAAACGTACGCAGCGAATCAAGCTCCCGGGTAATATTTTCCAGCGGAATATTGCGATGCATCGGATACCAGGTTGAGAAAACAGGCACATTGGTCGTATCGACGCTGGCCACACCCATTTTAAATTCATCAGCCAAAAACCAGGATGAGGCATCATAAATAGCTTTGGAAAAATGAATATTCCTGAAATCAACCAAAACCTCAGCCTGATAATCCTGAAGGTTTGATAAGGGCGGATTATCTTCAAAAAAACCAAGGCTGAAAACGATGGAGTCATTGTCTTCCCTGATATTTGAACTCACAAATTTTGCTTTGTAGGCGTCTTTGCAGGTAAAAGTAATCTGGTTCTGATCGTTGATGGTAAGGCCAGAAACAATAGAAAACCCGGCAGCAGCGCGGTCATACGAAGGCAGCGTGAAAAAAGATTTATTCGACCAGGTTTTAGAATTCCAGATCTGATTGATCTTGTCTTTCGGAAATTTTACTGATACATTAAATGAAGGAGGTGTTGAAGCGGAAGCAGAATGAAGGTAAATTTTCAGTATATATTTTTGAAGTCCTTGTTCCTGAATATCAATGGTAGCTTCAAAAGGAGTCAGAACTCCTTCGATATGGATTTTACTCTTATTGAACACATAAAGATTATCCGATTCTGCACCATTCGACTTCAAGTTACCGCCAAAACTCAGGATTAAAACAATCAATCCGAATAACTTTATACCAAAACCAAAATTGACTTTCATCCGAAAATATTAAAGTAATTGTCGGGTCAAAGATAAAAAAACTCGCTTATCAAATCATCGTTCAACTTTTATTTCATAGAGCACAAGTCCAGCCATTACGGCCTCTTAAACCATGATCAAATCACAAAGCCGCGAGAATCTTAATTGTGGCCTTCAAAACAAAAAACCCCGCTTTGCAGCGAGGTTTCGTATGTTTATAACACCTAATCGGATGATGATTATTTCACCTTGTCAACAACAGCCTTAAAAGCTATCGGATGATTCATTGCTAAATCAGCCAAAACTTTACGGTTGATTTCGACATTTGCTTTTTTAAGCAGGCCGATTAACTGTGAATAAGACAAACCCTCCGGACGAACGGCTGCGTTGATACGCTGAATCCATAAAGCGCGGAAGTTTCTCTTTTTTGCTTTTCTATCTCTGTAGGCATATTGCAAACCCTTTTCCCAGGTGTTTTTAGCAACGGTCCAAACATTTTTGCGGGCTCCAAAGTTACCTCTGGTAAGTTTCAGAATTTTTTTCCTGTGAGCCCTTGATGCGACTGCATTTACTGATCTTGGCATAATAACTGATTTTAGAATGGTTAGCGTCCCGAAACCGGGATCTTCAAGCTAATTCATTCGATTGATAACTAAATTTACGAATCTGAAAAAGAGAACACAATCAGATGGTCAACATCGCCTTAACATTAGGCACATCAGCTTTGTGAACGGTACCCCAATAAGTCAGGTTACGTTTTTGCTTGGTGCTTTTTTTGGTCAGGATGTGACTTTTAAATGCATGTTTTCTTTTAATTTTTCCGGTGCCGGTTAATCTAAACCTTTTTTTTGCTCCGGAGATGGTCTTCATTTTTGGCATCTTCCTATGATTAATGTATGTAAGAAATTTATTTCTTCTTTTTAGGTGAAATAAACATGGTCATTCGTTTTCCTTCCAACTGCGGCAATTGTTCAACTTTGCCAACTTCTTCCAATTCCTGTGCAAATTTCAAAAGCAAAATTTCGCCTTGCTCCTTAAATAAAATTGACCGTCCTTTAAAGAATACATAAGCTTTTACCTTGGCGCCTTCCTGCAAAAATTTTTCTGCATGACGCATTTTAAATTGAAAATCATGGTCGTCGGTATTGGGTCCGAATCGGATTTCCTTCACCACCACCTGAACGGTCTTTGCCTTTATTTCCTTTTGTTTCTTCTTCTGCTGATACAGGAACTTCTGATAATCAGTAATTTTACAAACCGGTGGATCTGCATTCGGAGAGATTTCTACTAAATCAAGATTGAGGGCATCAGCCATTTTCAAAGCATCAAAAAGCGAAAAAACACCCGGATTTTCGATGTTTTCGCCAACAACCCGAACTTGTTGTGCACGAATTTTCTCATTAATTTTATGCTGAGGGGCAACTTCTACCCTTCCACCATTGTATGGTCTTTTTACTGCTATGGCCAGTTCCTCCTATTATTAATTAATATTCTTTAATTGTATAACGCTGATAATTGCTCTTTTACTTCAGCTTTGATGAAATCAACAAACTCCTGATTGTTCATCGATCCTTTATCACCATCTCCTTGCTTCCTGACAGAAACAAGTTGATTTTCAGCTTCTTGTTCACCAACTATCAATAAATAAGGGATACGTTTTAATTCGTTATCCCTGATTTTCCGACCAATTTTCTCATTACGGTCGTCAATTATGGTGCGAATATCGGAATTATTTAGAAATTCCGAAACACTTTTCGCATAATCATTGTACTTTTCGCTGATTGGTAACACAACCACTTGTTCAGGAGTTAACCAAAGCGGGAATTTCCCGGCAGTATGTTCAATCAATACAGCCACAAATCGTTCCATTGATCCGAATGGTGCACGATGAATCATTACCGGGCGATGGCGCTTGTCATCAGCTCCGATATATTCCAGTTCAAACCGCTCCGGAAGATTATAATCGACCTGAATGGTTCCCAACTGCCAGCTTCTTCCAAGGGCATCTTTGATCATAAAATCAAGTTTTGGTCCATAGAATGCAGCTTCACCCAAAACGGTTACAGTTTTCAAGCCTTTTTCTGCTGTGGCTTCAATGATTGCCTGCTCGGCTTTATCCCAGTTTTCAGTCGAACCAATATATTTTTCCGGTTTATTCGGATCGCGAAGTGAAATCTGTGCCGAATAATTTTCGAAGTTCAAGGCCTTGAAAATGATAAAGATAATATCGATTACTTTTTTGAATTCCTCTTTGATCTGATCGGGACGACAGAACAAATGGGCATCATCCTGAGTAAATCCGCGAACGCGGGTCAAACCATGCAGCTCGCCACTTTGTTCGTAGCGATAAACGGTACCAAACTCGGCAAATCGAACCGGAAGATCTTTGTATGAACGTGGTTTGAATTTATACAATTCGCAGTGGTGAGGGCAGTTCATTGGTTTTAGCATGTACTCTTCACCTTCAGCCGGAGTTTTAATAGTCTGAAACGAATCAGCACCATATTTCTGGAAATGGCCTGAAGTTTTATACAGATTGACATCACCGATGTGTGGAGTAATAACCTGCTCGTATCCGTACTTTTTCTGAACTTTTTTCAGAAAATTCTCCAATTGCTCACGTAACATGGCTCCTTTTGGCAACCACATGGGCAATCCCTGACCAACATTATGAGAAAATGTAAACAATTCCAGTTCTTTACCCAACTTACGGTGATCACGTTTTTTGGCTTCTTCTACAAGAATAAGGTATTCTTCGAGCAACTTTTGCTTTGGAAATGTTATCCCGTAAACACGTGTCAGCATTTTGTTTTTTTCATTTCCTCGCCAATATGCACCGGCCAGAGAAGTCAGTTTTACTGCTTTAATAAAACCTGTATTTGGCAAATGCGGTCCTCGGCACAAATCGGTAAATCCACCCTGATTGTAAACCGTAATGGTTCCGTCCTGCAATTCACTGATCAGTTCTTCTTTCAGACTATCTCCCTTTGAAGAAAACATTTTAAGAGCGTCTTCCTTGGTAATATCTTTTCTTACAATATCATGTTTTTCGCGGGCCAGTTCGATGATCTTTTTTTCAAGTTTTTCCAGATCTTTTTCAGCCAACTGTTCACCCTGAGGTAAATCGATATCGTAGTAAAACCCATTGTCAACCGTTGGACCAATCCCGAATTGGGTTCCCGGGTAGAACGATTCAATGGCCTCTGCCATCAGGTGAGCCGATGAATGCCAGAAAGTTTCCTTTCCTTCACGGTCGTCCCATAAAAAGAGTTTAATATTGGCATCCGAATGAATAGGTCGGGTTAAATCCCAAACTTCGCCATTCACCGAAATTGATAATACGTCTTGTGCCAGCCGGGTGCTAATCGATTTGGCAATATCCATTCCTGAAATTCCACTTTCGAATTCCCTCACACTATTATCCGGTAAAGTAATATGAATCATCAGTATTCTTCTTTAAAAAAACAGGGTGCAAAGATAAATATTAATAGCTGATATGAATGATTTTGCAACTGTTTTTTGGCGATAAAAATACGGATTGGCAATAAAAACAGAAGACACCAACACGAACAATTCGTTCATACTGATGCCTTCATTGTACTGTATTCCTATATTTTATCTGGTTCCAAAGCTGATACCGGCATTGAAAGAGGTGTATTCTGCCTTATTAACTGTTCCAAAAATGCTGAAAAACAACAGTTTAAGTTTCAATCCAGCATCCATACATATATTTTTTGAAGTAAACTGAATGGAAATTGGGTCAATCAATGCTGCTTCGTTTGTAATTACCTGACCTCCACCCTGAGCTGTTGTGATGACCGGATATTTCCCAACCAGATTGACTCCGGATTCGCTTGTACTTTGTCCAATTCCTCCAAAAAACGTTATAACTCCCAGTTTCTTCGATACAATCAGACCAAATTTAGATGTTTTTGATTTTACTTTCATCAACTGACTGTTATCGCTCGTGAATGTTACAACGACATTGTTCAGATTATAGTTTTCCGGAGTAAAACTCAAGGCATTTTGTGCATTCACTTCCGAATAACTTCCGAAAACAGAGGCATCAAATGGAAGACTTTTAAGGAATGGTACCCATTTCATGAAATTATGCTTGACTCCAATACCCCAGGAGCCAAGTTTCATTTTATTCGTGCCATAATTATAACTCAAATCGGGAACATATCGGCCAATAATATCGGTATTTGGTATAAGGCCAAATCCAATCTGAGCCATAGGAACAGGTACAATATCCACTCCAAAACCATTGGGCGAATTGAATGTACCGATGTTCTTTCCCTTTGCATCTTTAATCTGCATCAGTGGACCCGGTGCATCAGCACCCGCAATCGTAGGTGCCAAATTGCCTCCGCTAACCACCGAAATATTGGTTAATCCTATTTTACTAATGTCAAATGTTTTCGCTTCTCCGGGAATCTGGATTGCACTTGCAGAAATGCTCAAATCAAAACCAAACAAGCGGTGTGTAGCAGCTGAATTATACCATCCATTGTTGAGTCCGTCGCCCAGCGCCATAGCATACGGATTTAAATAAGCTTTTACGAGCGCATTGGCATCGGCCTGACCAGCTTTCAGAAACTCCGCAACATTTGTTTGAGCATAAGAAAATTGCAATAAGCTTAGAGCACAAACAAGTAAAAAAGATTTTTTCATGGTTCGTATTTTTAATATTTTATTACTTCACGGAACAATGATCTCATTGTTCATCTCACACAACAAATGTAATAATCTCAAGGCAGTTCATTTAATCTTTTCCAAAAATCTGAATCAGTTCCTAAAATAATCTGGAATGTATGTTATACGAGCCAATCGCTTTTTTATATGGAAAATAAATTGGATTTTTGGCACACAAAAAAACCACAAACTTCAGCCAAAATGAATTTCAGAAACCTCCTGACAGCACTACTTGTAAGTATCTCATTAATTGGATTCCCGCAAAAAAAAATTGAGCTAAGCGATGTAGTAGCCAAACGAACATTTCAGCAAAAGAACATTTCAGGATATCGTTCGATGAGTGATGGCTTGAACTATACCAAAAAGGAAGAAGGTAATCAGATTGTAAAATATAGCTACAAAACCGGAGAAAAGCTTGAAGTTGTGTTTGATTTGTCAAAAATTGAAAGTCCAGGATTTTCAGAATTCAGCGATTACGAATTTAGTAAGGATGAATCAAAAATTCTTTTTACAACAAAGAGCCAGGCAATTTACCGCCATTCTTTTACTGCCGAATATTTCATCTGGAACCAGACTACCAAAGAAATGGCTCCACTTTCGGCCAACGGCGCTCAGCAACTGGCTACGTTTTCACCCGACGGCGAGCGGGTTGCTTTTGTCAGGAACAACAATATTTTTATAAAAAGCTTGAAGTTCGGAACCGAAAGCCAGGTTACCCGCGATGGTAAAACCAATGAAATTATCAATGGTGCGCCTGACTGGGTTTATGAAGAAGAATTCGGCTT
This sequence comes from Bacteroidia bacterium, assembly GCA_037143155.1. GTDB lineage: Bacteria > Bacteroidota > Bacteroidia > Bacteroidales > Prolixibacteraceae > Aquipluma. The sequence continues at coordinate 5,625 of JBAWZG010000118.1, read as the reverse complement.
CAGCAAGGCTTTTGAGTGGTCACCCGACAGTAAATTCCTGGCTTTTATCAAGTTCGACGAAACAGAAGTTCCCATGTTTAACATTCCGATGTATCAGGGACAGAAACCGTCATTGAAAGAATATGAGCTATACCCCGGAAATACCAGTTACAAATATCCAAAAGCCGGAGAAAAAAACTCGGTTGTTAGTGTGCGCATATACGATTTAAAGGCTAAAAGCAGTGTGACAGCCGAAATCGGAGATGATAAAGAACAATATATCCCCCGTATCAAATGGACTGCTGATGCTACTGATCTGGCCATCATGAAAGTAAACCGCTTACAGAACAAATTGGATATTGTCCTGGCAAATCCTTTTACCGGTGATACCCGCGCATTCTTTTCAGAAACAAACAAGAGGTACATTGACGAGTCGTTTTACGACAATTTCATTTTTCTGCCTGACAATAAATACATTGTCCTGAACAGCGAACGAAATGGCTACTCACACCTCTACCTGTATGATCGCCAGGGATTTGAAGTCAAACAACTGACCGATGGAAAATATGATGTAACCAAATTCTATGGTTTTGATCCGGTGAAAAAGATATTCTATTTCCAGGCAGCCAAAGAATCGCCCATGCGTCGCGAAGTGTACTTTGTAAGCCTTGACAGCAAAAAATCAGGTAAGCTTTCCATACAGTCAGGAACCAATCATGCCGATTTCAGCAATGGGATGAAATATTTCATCAATTATTTCAGCAATGTTGAAACACCCAGTCAGGCAACCCTTTGTGATCAAACCGGCAAACTCATTCGTACCTTGGAAGACAACTCAGCGCTGAAAACACTCCTGAAAGATTACCAAATCAGCAAGAAAGAATTTTTTAGTTTTAAAACTTCAGAAGGTGTTGAGTTAAACGGTTGGATGATCAAACCCGCCAGTTTTGATCCGGCGAAAAAACACCCAGTGGTAATGACCCAGTACAGCGGACCAAATAATCAGCAGGTAATCGACAGATGGAGCATTGGGTACGACGATTACCTGGCTCAGGAAGGTTTTATCGTGGCTTGTGTCGATCCGCGCGGAACTGGTGCACGTGGCGAAGAATTCCGAAAAATGACCTATATGCAACTTGGAAAATACGAATCAGACGATCAGGTTGAAGCCGCGAAATATTTGGGGTCGTTGCCATTTGTCGATAAAAACAACATTGCTATCTGGGGATGGAGTTATGGCGGTTTCATGTCAGCACTTTGCATGGAAAAAGGAGCTGATGTGTTCAAAGCCGGAATATCTGCTGCACCGGTCACCAACTGGCGTTTCTACGACAGCGTTTACACCGAAAGGTACATGCGGACTCCAAAAGAAAATCCGGATGGTTACGATGACAATTCACCGCTTTCACATAGTGATAAAATCAAAGGAAATTACCTGATCATTTGTGGCTCAGCAGATGACAACGTTCACTTGCAGAATACAATGGAATTTACCGAACGAATGGTTCAGGCCGGAGTTCAATTCGATATGGCCATTTACACTAACCGGAATCATGGAATCCGGGGTGGAAATACTTCTTTGCAACTCTACACCAAAATGACTAATTTCCTGAAAGAGAAGCTTCAGTAAATCAATAAATCATGTGTTTTAGCTGAAAACACATTGGAATTTTAGTTTAATTATCTCTAACTTTTATGGTTAATTATCGGCCATAGATATAGATGAATACGAACCTGAAATTCAAATAAAAACGTCTGTGATTTTTTATTCCATTTTGCCTGGCACGCTAATTTTTAGCGAATTCCAAAGCTGCGAAAACATCCGGAGCAACTCTGAAAGATGTGACAGGAATTTATATGGGCCACGATCACCGCACCAATTACGACTTTGCCTCATGTTCATAGAATAGCCTGAAACTGGTCCAATTAAACTATTTGGACAAAATGCCGTTGAGCAAAGGTAAAATTGCATTATTGTGGGATAATATTAAATTAGAACTCTGTTATTTTTTATCTACATTTAATTTCAAATTTTCGCCCTTTAAATAAGAACTTATAACAACTTATGACATCAACAAACACGCTGCCAAAACCCAAACTTAGTGTCCGCGAGATTCGTTTTGTTTTGTTTGCTGCTTTAGCTGCTTTTATTACCTATCTCAGCATGTATGCTTTCAGGAAACCCTTCACTGCGGCAACTTTCGACGGACTTTCGCTTTGGGGAATCGACTACAAAATCCTGCTGATTATTTCACAGTTAATCGGCTACACCTTATCTAAATTCTTTGGGATAAAGATCATCTCAGAACTTAATCACGAAAAACGGACAAAACTATTGCTGACCCTAATGGGCACAGCCTGGGCTTTTCTCCTGATGTTTGCCATCATTCCGTATCCATACAATTTCCCGTTTATGTTTCTGAACGGCTTGCCGCTGGGCATGATCTGGGGCGTGGTTTTCAGCTATGTGGAAGGCCGCAGGTACACCGAACTTCTGGGCTCTGCAATGGCTTCAAGTTTTATTCTTTCGTCGGGACTGGTAAAGGCTTGCGGACGTTTTATGATGGATCACTTTCATGTTCCGGAAATGTGGATGCCGTTTTTAACCGGACTTATCTTTGTTCCGGTGTTACTGCTCGGAATTTACATGCTGCACAAATTACCGCCTCCCGACGAAATTGACGTGGCTTTGCGAACAGAACGAATACCGATGGATAATAAACAACGCATGAACTTTTTCAGGCAGTTTGCTCCGGGAATTATTTTCGCTGTGGTGATTTATGTCGGACTTACCATCTTCAGGGATCTTCGCGATAACTTTGCCGTAGAATTCTGGACAGGACTGGGATTCAAAAATACGCCTCAAATGCTTATCATGTCGGAAGTTCCGATTGCAGTATGTGTTCTGGCCATTGTTGCACTTATGATTTTGATCCGGAATAACAGGATTGCCTTTTTTTCGAATATCGGAATCATTTTTCTGAGTGGAATATTGCTTCTGACAACCACTCTGCTGTTCATATCCGGAAATCTTGATCCGGTGAAATGGATGGTAATTGCAGGTTTCGCCATGTATCTTCCATACATTACTTACCAATCCTTCTTTTTCGAACGATGGATCGCGCATTTCAGATTCAAAAGCAACATTGGTTTCTTGATGTATGTTTCGGATGCTGCCGGTTATTTCGGAAGTACCTGCGTACTTCTTTTCAAAAATTTCAGTACCACAAAAATCAGCTGGGTTGAGTTTTTCAAGATAAGCGCCGTTGCAACCGGAGTTTTGATGATTGGAGTTTCGGTGCTGACATTCATTTATTTCAGAAATCTGGAGAAAAAATAGGAGAAAAACTATCGGAAAGCTGTACCTCATTGACCATTAACCCGACTAAAAACCTAAATCATGAAAAATTTCATTTCAATTCTTGTCGCTTTTTTCATTCTCACGAACCTTCTGTTTGCTGGTAAAACAGAAAAAAACGCAGCTGTAAAATTCAAAAATGCTCCTGTTTTATTCCATAAAGAGGGCAAACTGTGTCAGCAAATCCTTGCTGATTTCAAATCAGAAAAGACTTCTGAAATTGAATTTTTTGTCTCCGGAAAGCAATTACAGAAAACTGCGGTTAAAAAAGGAGACAACCTTATTTTACTGACCGTTCCCGTGGTTTCGTCCTCCAAAAAAATTAATATTTCAATCAAAGGTGATGCCGTTTTGGCTGGCAGCTATCCGTTTACAATCGCTCCTGTGAAAAAATGGGAAGTCTACCTGGTTCAGCATTCGCATACCGATATTGGATACACACGCCCGCAATCAGAAATACTTGCCGAACACATGCGCTACATCGACTATGCGCTGGATTACTGCGATCAGACCGATGCGATGCCCGATGAGGCAAAATTTCGCTGGACCTGTGAATCAGCCTGGGTGACCCGGGAATATTTACGGTCACGCCCCTCCTCGCAGATTGAACGTTTGAAGAAACGAATTGCCGAAGGCCGAATTGAAGTAACGGGAATGTATTGCAACATGGCCGAAATTTCGGACGAAAACATCATGACCGATTTTCTCCAGCCTTTAAAGGAATTCAGCAAACTTGGAATACCGGTAAAAGCTGCCATGCAGGATGATGTGAACGGAATCGCCTGGTGCATGCCCGATTATTTCAAAAATACCGGAGTCAAATACCTCGACATGGGAATCAACAAAACCCGCTCTCTCCTTCCCTTTGAAATCCCGACCTGTTTCTGGTGGGAAGCTCCGTCAGGTGAACGATTGCTGGCATTTCGTGCCGACCATTACATGACCGGCAACTTCTTCGGATTCGAATCCAAAGCAATCATTCCGGAGAAATTACTCGATCATCTGGCCAATCTGGATGAAAAAAAATATCCGTTCGACCGCATTGGCATCCAATTTTCAGGATATTTTACGGATAACGCGCCACCTTCGACAGCAGCCTGTGAACTGATTAAACAGTGGAATGCAACCTACGAATCGCCAAAACTCAAACTTTCGGTTATCAGCGAGTTTTTCGAATATGTAGAGAAAAACTATGCCGCTACCCTACCCGTTTACCGAAATGCCTGGCTCGACTGGTGGACCGATGGCTATGGCTCAACATCGCGCGAAACGGCTGAGGTACGAAAAACGCAGAACCTGAAACAGGTTGATGAAGGAATGTTTGCCATGGTTTCGATGCTTGGTGGTGAGCAAAATCCGGCTTTGGAAACCAATATGAATCACATCAGCGAAAACGCTATTTTCTTCGATGAGCACACCTGTGGGGCTGATGAAAGTATCGACCGGCCCTATTCAGAAAACTCAACCCGGCAATGGTTGCAAAAAGGCGCATATGCCTGGGAAGCATTGAAAAAAGTAACCTTGCTGAACGAGGAAGCATTGGCACGTTTGCAGGAATACCTAAAAAAAGCCGATTTCCCGTTGATTTATGTGGTCAACTCCATGGGTTGGGAACGTTCAGGAGAAGTAGAACTCTTCATCGATTACCAGATTCTTCCGCTTCACAAGCAATTTAAAATCACAGATATTTCCACAGGAAAAGCAATCACAGCGCAGGTTGTGCGCGAACGCCGCGAAGGTGCTTATTGGATTCTATATGTTCCGAATGTGCCGGCATTGGGATACAAGGCCTTAAAGATAGGAGTAACCAACGAGCCGGAGGAAAAAGCCAAAGAAAATGCGAATGCAGAAACGCTTGAAAATGCCTATTACAAAATAGTGATTGACAAATCTTCAGGAGCCATCAGCAGTCTGTTCGATAAAGACTTGAATCAGGATTTGGTTGATCCGAAAAATCCATGGAAATTAGGGCAACTCATTCATGAAACACTTCCCGACAGGGATAATATGACGCCATCGCATTCAACCGTTTCGAATGTAAAAGTTGAAAAAGGAACCGATGGTCAGGTTTGGGAAAGCATTCGAATCTCAGCAGATATCGAAGGTTGTGAGAAGGGAAAAGTGAACGAACCTAAGGGATTAGAACTTGAAATCAGGCTATTCAAAAATGTCAAGAAAATCGATTTTCAATATCATGCAGCAAAAGAAATTGTAACCTCTCCGGAAGCGATTTATGTCGCCTTCCCGTTTACTTTGCCCAAATCAAGGATTGTTTTCGAAACCATTGG
>JBAWZG010000117.1:0-13228 GCA_037143155.1 Bacteroidia bacterium | reverse complement strand
CGCGAACACGATCTGATCGACCATTTTGTTTATCTGGCCGTTTCCGGAGAACTGAAAGTGGGTGTAACGCGCCATCATCAGGTGCCGACACGCTGGATTGACCAGGGCGCTACCGAAGCCATCATTCTGGCCCGTACTCCCAATCGCCATATTTCAGGAGTAATTGAAGTTTTTCTGAAGAATTTCTTCTCGGATAAAACCAACTGGAGGGCGATGCTTCAGAACAAAACCATCGAAGAAATTCATCTTCAGGAGGAAAAATTGAAAGCTTACCAGTTGCTTCCTGCCGAATTGCAACAATACTTGCACACCGACAACCAAATCTGGAAAATAAACTATCCGGTATTGACATTTCCAGAGAAAATAGCCAGTGTTTCGTTTGACAAAGACCCGGTGATTTCAGGAAATCTGATTGGAATAAAAGGCCAATACCTGATGTTTTCGGATGGAAGGGTGCTCAACCTTCGCAAACACAGTGGTTACTTCCTGGAAATCAGCGTAAACGAATAAATAGACAAATATGCCGGCACTGGTATTTTGTCATTCCTTCTCCGCTTTTTTTTTCGTTAATTTGAAATTCCAAAAAGGCCCTTCGGTGGACCAACTACTTTTTTGATTATGGAAACAATAGACTGGAAAAATTTGAGCTTTGGCTACATGAAAACGGATTACAACATCCGCTGTACCTATAAAGATGGCGCATGGGGCGAGCTGGAAGTTAGTGATAGTGAATTGGTGACAATGCATATGGCTGCTACTTGTCTTCATTACGGACAGGAATCGTTCGAAGGATTGAAGGCTTTTCGCGGACAAGACGATAAAATCCGCATTTTCCGGATGGATGAAAATGCCAAACGCATGCAGGATTCCAGCATTGGAACGATGATGGCCATACTTCCCATTGAAAAATTTGAGGAAGCTGTAGTTAAGGCAGTACAGTTGAACAAACGTTTTGTTCCGCCTTACGAATCGGGAGCAGCCTTGTATATCCGTCCGTTTTTGTTTGGAACCGGTGCGCAGGTAGGTGTAAAACCAGCCAACGAATATATGTTTATTTTGTTTGTAACACCTGTAGGTCCATACTTCAAAGGCGGTTTCCAAACTACGCCGTTTGTCATTATGCGCGAATTCGACCGTTCGGCACCTCTTGGAATGGGGAAATATAAAGTAGGCGGAAATTATGCAGCCAGTTTGGTTGCCGGATCAAAAGCACACGAATTGGGCTATTCAAACGTTTTTTACCTCGATGCAGTTGAAAAAAAGTATATCGACGAATGCGGTGCAGCTAATTTCTTCGGAATAAAAAATAATACCTACATCACCCCAAAATCAAGTTCCATTTTACCGTCGATAACCAACAAAAGTTTGATGGTTCTGGCAGAAGATATGGGAATGAAAGTGGAACGCCGCCAGATTCCGGTGGAAGAACTGGCAACTTTTGAGGAAGCCGGTGCATGCGGAACTGCTGCTGTAATTAGTCCCATCGAACGAATTGACGATTATGACAAGAAAATATCGTATGTATTTTCGCATGACGGCAAACCGGGTCCGATAAGCGAAAAATTGTATAAAAAACTTCAGGGAATTCAATATGGCGACGAACCCGACTCGCATGGTTGGGTTACTGTAGTGGAATAAGTAAGTTTACGAAATATTTTGAAAGCCCTGTTTGGTTCGTTCCTGACAGGGTTTGCTAATTAATTTGTTCTATATCTTGTTTGGAATTGAATAAATATACCAGATAAATAATTTGTCCGGAAACTTCATAGAAAACTGTAGTCTGCTTGCTTAAAACAGCTTTTCGTAGTCTGGGATTATATAAAGAAACTGGAAATATATTTGGGCTTTGCCTAATTATCCTGATTTGTCTGGTTAATCTTTCCTTAAAATTATCTATCTCTCGTTGAGTCCATCTTTCGTTTAGATAATTCAAAATATTTTCAAGATTTCGGATTGCCTCATCCGTCCAAAAAAGCTTGTATTCAGAATCCATATTTCAGCTTAATGGTATCGTAGGATGTAACTCTGCCCTCATCCACATCTTTAAGACCACGTTCAATTCCAGCTTTCTGTTCGTCTTTAAGTTCGTGCCACCAATCCTGGTGAGACTCACAAGAATCCTTGACAATCATTAAATAGTTGATTGTTTCATCATCATCAAGCTTTGTAAGCCAATCGATGAGTTCTAATTTGATCGCTTCGTGTCCCATCTTTTTTTTTCAAAATTATAAAAATTGCAACAATTTTCCGAACGTCAGTTGTTGCTTTGCTGTTCAATTTATATAGCTCTATTTCAACATTTTATAAATGGCTTTTGCCCAGAATTCGGCAAGTACCGCCGATCCTTTTTCGTTCGGATGCAGGTAGAAAGTTCCTTGCTGGCCTTTTTCGGCCACGCAGTCTGTCAGGTAATTCTTGCGGAAGTACTCAAATCCCAGATCATCTCCCATGAAAACGTGGTTTTTATTCATTTCAGCATAGCTTTTTACCAGCGATTTCAATTCAGGGACATAACTTTCGAGTCGTGCCAAACCTTCGGCCAGATATTTCGCTCCATTATAGGTATTTGGGCTGTACCAAATGGGTTGCTGAAGCACAATTTTTGCATCCGGGAATTGCTGAAGTAATTCATCAACAATCGCTTTCATATTTTTGCCATATGCCTCCTTCGAGACCGGCGCACCCAATGGACCTTGAATGGCGCTGTCATTGGTTCCGAGTTTAATCGAAAATATCAGCATATGCTCCGGATTGGTATGCAAAGCTCTGGTTGCCTGAACAAGCTCAGCAAAAGTTGGTGACGATGGCAGATAATTTACTGTGGTAAAACCGCTCCTCCCCTGATTTGAAAATGAAACCGATTGGATTCCAGCCTTTTTCCGCAGCAATTCTGAAGCCACAACTGGCGGAGCATCTTGTGCCGCATTAGCTAAATTAGCCCCGTAGGTAATGCTGTTTCCGATGAAAACGATATCCAGATCAAGCTTTTTCCTGCTGCTATTATTTCCAGCACTAACTGAAAACTGAGACTGAACCAAAAGGCAAAAGAGTAATATTCCAAAAACATTGGTGCGGATCATCACAGACTGGTTTTATATGATTTTCAATTCTTTATTTCGATATTTCAAGCATTCGCAGGATGGGCAATTGTGCCTTTTTGATCACCTCGTCAGGTAGAATAATTTCAGGTAATTCGTTTTTCAGGCAAATGTATAATTTCTGAAGGCTGTTCAGTTTCATGTATGAGCAGTCGTTGCAGCCACAGGTTGAATCGATGGAAGGAGCCGGAATGAAAATTTTATCCGGACAAGCTTTGTTCATCTGATGCAGAATGCCGCTTTCGGTGGCAACAATAAACTTCTTTGCTGAACTTTTGGCCACATAATTTAAAAGTGCAGTAGTTGATCCGATGTATTTGGCCACCAGTAAAACCGGTTTTTCGCATTCCGGATGAGCAATAAATTCAGCATCCGGATGCTTGTCCATCAGGTCAATGATTTTCTCCACTGAATATTTTTCGTGAACCATGCAGGCGCCATCCCAAAGAACCATTTCGCGCCCGGTCAGGCTATTGATGTAATTACCCAGATTTTTATCCGGTGCGAAAATCAGTTTCTGTTCCGGAGGGAAGCTGTTTACGATCTGCAAGGCATTAGCTGAGGTACAAACCACGTCAGTCATGGTTTTCAGGTCGGCGGTACAATTGATGTACGAAATTACCTGGTGATCGGGATACTGAGCTTTAAATTCGGCAAACTTATCTGCAGGGGCAGAGTCGGCCAACGAGCAACCCGCCTTCAAATCCGGCAGAATAACTTTCTTAGAAGGATTGATGATCTTAGCTGTTTCGGCCATAAAATGAACACCCACAAAAACTATGATGTCGGCTTTGGTTTTTGCGGCTTCCTGCGCCAGACCAAGGCTATCACCCACAAAATCTGCTATATCCTGAAGTTCACTCTCAACATAGTAATGGCTTAGAATGACCGCATTCTTTTCCTTTTTTAACCGGTTAATTTCTTCAACCAATTTTAATTCGCTGCTAACCGGCTCGTTAATAAAACCATTTTCATCAAGCATTTGCCGGATATCTTTCTTATCCATAACTTCCAATTTAATATTCCACTTTTACAGGTTTACAAAAATACCAATTTTGAAACAAAAACAGCCCATACCACTTTTTGTTTGACAAAACCTATCTTTCACTTGCCCGAAATTAAGTGCATAAGTATTTTCATTGAAAAATGAAATGATAATCGGATTAAAAATTTATATTTTATTAACATTTTATCACAATCCTTCCTGTTTATAACTATACTACTGACAGTCAGTAATTAATTGTACTTTTCCGCCTGTAAAAATTACCTTATTCTCCTATTTTTGAATGAAATGGATTATGTTTGCTGCAATCGAATTGTCATAATATATTAACATTATAATAATGAACCAATAAAATACAGTTGATATCAATTAACGTTCTTTGGTTCGATTTAAAAATCAATTTTCCACTAATAAAAGGAATTCGGAACATAGGCTATATTGCACCGCAGCAATATACAGGCAATCATCAAATATGTTTTAACAAAAGCAATTTGTGTTTTTATCTTGAATTTTGAATCTATAAATGAAATAATAAACAATTAAAAACCAAACACATGATTAGATTAAAGAGAGGAATGCTTCTGATAATGGTTATTCTGTTATCATTTTTAGCAAAAGCACAAGAAACAACCGCTGAAATTCAAGGGTTGATTTCGAGCAGTGAAGGTGCATTACCGTTTGTAACTGTAATTGCCACTCATGTTCCAACGGGCACCAAGTACGGTACAACTACCCGTGAAGATGGACGATTCAATTTACCCAACCTGAAAATTGGCGGTCCTTATACAATTGATGTAAGCTTCGTTGGTCTTAAGCCAGGACACCAGGAAGGTATTACCTTGTTTTTGGGCCAAACATACAAACAGAATTTTCTACTTACAGCTGATGTAACTCAAGTGGGAGAGGTTGTTGTTACAGCCTTTAACGATAAGGCTTTCAGTAGCTCAAGAACGGGTTCTCAGGAGTTAATTACAAGAACTCAGGTTGATCGTTTACCAACAATTAACCGTTCAATTCAAGATTTTGTAAAGTTGGAACCTACCTCAAACGGATTGAATATTGGTGGCAGAAGTAACCAATACAATAACATGACGGTTGATGGTGCTAACTTTAACAACTCATTTGGACTATCATCTATTCTGGGTGGACAAACATCCGCACAACCAATTTCACTGGAAGCGATTGAACAAATTCAGGTGAACGTTTCGCCATACGATGTTAAACAAGGTGGATTTGCAGGAACAGGTGTTAACACCGTAACTAAAAGTGGTACAAATACCTTTAAAGGAAGTGTTTACCAATATTCCAGGAATGAAAATTATTTAGGTTACACTGCCGGGCCAACTACCGTTGTAAAAACTCCTTTTGATTATTCCATCCGGGGATTTAGTTTAGGTGGCCCAATTATCAAAGACAAACTGTTTTTCTTCGTAAGTGGTGAACGGGTCAGACAAGATGCTCCAGCAACGTCCTTGGCAGCTTCTGACGCAACTCATGCTGCGGGTGGAAACTATTCTCAGGCAAACGCAGATACTTTAACCGCTTTATCCAGTTTCTTAAAAACTAAGTACGGATATGACCCTGGCGCTTTCCAAAGTTATACCTTCAAAACTTATTCTGATAAAGTAACAGCCAAATTAGACTGGAACATTAACAGCAAGAATACTTTTACATTGAAGTATAACTATTTAAAATCTTCTGCCGATCAATTTGCATCTACCTCAAGACCAGGTTCCGGTCAAACAACTGGCGGACAACCAGGGACTTATTCAATGCCTTTCTATGGCAGCGGTTATGTGATCAATAACAACTTCAATATTTTAATTGCTGAATTGAATACTCATTTCAACAATAGGTTGTCGAATAAATTACAGGTTGGTTACACGGCATTGAGAGATTTCCGTTCTCCTCACTCCAGCAGTGCAACACTTCCATTGGTTGATATTTTAAACAATGGGAACATTTATACCACTTTTGGTTATGAAATGTACACCTACAACAACAAGTTAAATACCGACGTTTTACAATTAAACGACATCCTGACTTATTACAAAGGTGCTCATGAAATCACCGTAGGTACTCAAAACTCTATTAAGAAATATCAAAACGCATTTGCGCCAGGATATCAAGGTGTTTATCAATTCAATAGTTTGACTGACTTCTATAATTCAGCAAAAAACGGAACTGCAAACGCGAAATCATACTACCTGCAATATTCAGCTTTACCTGGTGGAGCTTTCCCTTGGGCCAATGCCGGATCAACAGAATTATCTCAGTTCATACAGGATAAGTGGAAAGTAACCAATGATTTCACCCTAACTGTTGGTTTGAGATTTGATGAAACCCTCTACAAACAGGTAATGACAGATAATCCAACCTTTGATGCATTAAAATTCAAAGATGGTTCGTCCTATAACATTGGTAAAGCACCAATGAATAATGTTATTATTTCGCCACGGTTAGGTTTCAACTGGAATCCTATGGGCGATAAAACATTACAAGTCAGAGGTGGTACTGGTATCTTCGCAGGACCTCCGCCATTCGTTTGGATTTCCAACCAGGCTTCGAACAATGGTATTCAATTTGGTTCATTCACCAAAAGCAAAGTAGCATTTAATGCTGACCCTACGGCCTACCTGCCAACAGCGGGAGCTGCTAATTCTTCTTACAGTACTGCTTTGGTTTCAAGCAAATTCAAATATCCAACAGCATGGAAATCATCTTTGGCTGTTGATAAAAGATTAGACGGTGGCTGGGTAGTTGGCGCTGAATACAACTATACACAAGACATCAACGCAGTTTATTACTCGAACATCAACTTAAATGAATCCAACGGATTTGCATTGGGTGGTGTTGATAACAGAACTCGTTACTTAACAGTTGCAAATTCGAACAAATATTATGCTGGAACGCCAACAGCAAGTCTGGAAAATCCTAATATTGGTAATGCAATCTTAATGAGTAACTCAAGTCAGGGTTATACTTACACCTTAACTGGAAAAATTCAACGGACTGCTGAAAATTTAGCCTATGGTATTGCATATACCCATTCAGTATCCAAGAACACCGCAGAAGGTGGATCAACAGCATCTTCATTATGGAGTGCAGCCCCTGTTGCCAATCAGGATCCTAATTCAGCTAATCTGGGTTATGCATCTTACTACCAACCAAACCGGATTATTGCCAACTTCGCTTACAAAATCAATGAAGGAGACTTTCTTTCTACAACAATTGGAGCTATTTATGAATTGGCTAACAATGGTGTAAATTCATATGTTTATAATGGCGACTTAAACGGTGATGGTAATTCAGGTAATGACTTGATGTATATTCCAAAAGTAGCTACTGATATTAACCTGGTTAAAGTCAACTCGGGCGGTTTAGGAACAGGTACAACAGGTGTTACTGATACAAGAACATCAGCACAAATTTGGTCACAGTTAGACGCTTTCATTTCTAATTCAACTTACCTGAATACGCACAGAGGTGGTTACGCTAAAAGAAATGCGACTGTAGCACCATACTATAGTAAATTGGATTTGAACATCACACAAGATGTAAAAATTAATGTTGGTAAAGAAACTCACACGCTTAAGTTTTCATTGGATGTGATTAATGCCGGAAACTTCATCAACAGAGATTGGGGTGTAGTTAAAATCCCTACGGCTACTAACATATTAAAATATGAAGGTTTATCTGCTGATGGAAAAACTCCTTCATTCTCACTTCCATTCCAGACAGGAACAACTCCATTTACTCAACCATACCAAAACTCAACTGGTATTAGTTCAAGATGGCAAATGATGTTTGGTATTAAATACCTATTCAACTAATCGAAATTTGAAATTATTAAAAAGGGACTTCTTTACAGAAGTCCCTTTTTTTGTCTCATGTCGTCTCGGAAAATAACCTGATTGAGTGAACCTTAAGATGGTATTACAATGAAAACCAGTAACTCAGTTTGATCAGGAAAATATTGTTTGGATGCACATCAACTAACTGACTTATTGCATTTCCTGCCGAAGATGAACTATCGTTTTTCCAGTTGGTTCGTTCATTTCCCCACACAAAAAACAGCTGCGATCCGGGACGGTATTCCCAGCGAAACACCAGGTTCGACCGAAACTGATTAAATGTAAAATCAGGATTGCTGACAGAATAGGAACCAAACGCATATTCATTTCCAAGAAGCGTTGGATTCAAAACCGAAAAACGGTCGTTGTATTCTTTTGCCCTGGCATTGGCAATTTCCTTGAATTCGGAATATTTACCAATGGATGCAAATGGACTTCCATAATACTGAAGTGAAATTTCCGGAGTAATGAAGTAATCGACCCTAAAGGTGGCGCCAAGCGTTTTTTGATCAAGCTGTGCCAGAATGTATTTGTTTCCGGTATTCAGAAATTTGGTATCGACATACTGCAGATTATCCAAAGTTTTCGAATAGTTCAGGCTAAGTGAAAGTTTCAATACATTGTATGGAATAACCGTGGCAGAAGCAAGGTAGGAGCTATTCCGGTAATTGTCTTTCCCGGAGCTTTGTTTGATTGCACTGACATTTACAAAGAATTTTTTTGACACATCGGTATGAGCCATGAGATTTCCTTCCCAGATTGAAGGTATTAATACAGCCTGTCCACCACGAAGAATCCGGGTATTCAGCCAGTCAGTTCCATAATGGACCGACGGTGCAACACCCCAACGGTTCAGAAATTCAAATGCTGAAGTAAAAAAGAATGATGAATTCTCGTAATTCATGGCATAATCCCAATTGTTTCCCTGATGAAGTCCAACGGAATAGGTCCGGAAAATGGATACCGGTTTGTTGACAAAATACGATATTTCAGTTTCCTGCTTAAATTGATCGGCCATTTGCATAAAACCCACATCGTTTAATTCCAGACCCGGCGATTTCCAGTTAATTTCTTCCGAATAACGAAACAACCCAGTTCCTTTTCCAATTTTAATGTGTCCTCCCTGGCCTGAAAGCTGAGTCAGTGAAGGATTATACTTTATGTGACGGGCATCCGGCCTTTGATAGTAGCGGGCTGATGAAAGTTGTAGGTTACTGATTGCATCGGTGCTGCCACTGATCGAACTTCCAATAAATTTTGCATCGAGGAAAAATTCCTTTTTATTCCATTGGGTCAGGAAATCGATTCCTCCGGTAAATGCATTCCGGTTCAGTCCCTCTAAATAAGGATCGTTGATAAATCGGTTTGTAGACGTAAAAATGGCTCCCAATGTGCTATTCCCTTCTTTATAATCCTGTTGTACACGTCCAACTGTAAAGCTTGTAAGCGGTTCAACCCTAAGGTCTTTTGTTTTTCCTCCTGAAAATATCTGAGCATTTTCGTTTGCTGTCAAACTTTGCAAAACACCAACGGCCAAGCCTTTGGAGGTTTTTCCGCTAATTTTTACAGCGCTTAAGATAGAGGTATTGTCAGGATATTTAAGGTATTCGTTTCCTGCAAGTTCGGGTGTATATTCGGGTGTATGTCCAATACGTCGGGTGTAGAAAAGGTTGGCATCGCCCATTTCAAACTTGAAGATGTTTAATCCTTCCAGAAAGAATGGCCTTTTTTCTTCAAAAAGAGTCTCAAATGCAGTCAGGTTCATGACCGAAGGATCAGATTCAACCTGTCCAAAGTCAGGATTCACAGTCAGGTCGGCAGTGAAATTGCTGGTTAGTCCGATTTTGGCATCCAGACCGACATTCCCCAGCCACGACCGGCCTTTATCTGCAAAAGGATTCAACAGAACTTTTTCAAATGTCTTTAGCTTTCCAACCGCATAGGGCATAATTTCAATCCGTCGTGATTTTGGAATATCCTTAATTCCCTTCAGTTCCCCAAATGCATAAAGCATTCCAGGGCCAGACATCGATTGGACTTCCCAGTCACTTTCTTCGGACAAACGGTCTATCCACCGCCACACGTGCATTCCCCAAACCTGATTCTTATCGCTGCTGTATCGCAGCTGACTTAGGGGAATTTCGTATTCGGCAACCCATGCCGAATCTTCCAGTCCTGTTTTTACATACCACACAGCATTCCAATTCATATCCCAGGCCATCGGATTAAACAAGATCAAATCAATTTTCTGGCCTGCAGCAGTTACCGAAAATTCAAATCCGGTGCGATGATCGTGATAGCTGTCAAAATTGATTCCTGCCATATCGCCATACAATTCATCGCGGCGTCCTAATTTTCGGGATATTTTTGATGGTTCCGTATCAAAAGCACGGATTGCCACATAAATATTTTTGTCGTCGTACAAAATCTTAATTTTTGTATCCTGAGTTGGTTTAGCCCCTTCCTTGGGGAGCAGTTGGGTAAAATCGCCGCTCCATTCTCCGGTTTTCCAGCAGGAATCGTCGAGTTTTCCATCAATAGTTGGTTTGGCTGTTGTCAGGCGGGAGGTGGTGTAAGTCCTGACGGGTTTCTTTTGATTGGTGATGCTGTCTTTTTGATTTTCTGTAGCTGATACTTCAGAAATCATGAAAAAGAAAGCGAAAAGAATAAAAATACCATTTCGGTTCATAGGTTCATTAGATTAGTTTTTCAGGATACAAAAATGGTTAATTGTTTTAGATTAGCGAATTAACAAGCACGATTTCTGTACTTCAATGTGTAAATACGACACAATGATTCACCAGATTACAGATTTCGGAAGGTTTATTTTCCCCGGATAGTCCTTTTCATAGGTTTTATTGTTACAACCACAATATCGTACCGACACACCGGACAAAGGTATGTTTCGCAGCCGGTACAGGCAAAACAGTTACTGCACGATTTTTCGAGCAGATTTTTAGGCCAGATTTTTCCACAATGGGAACAGGTAACCAAAATTGATTCTTCCGGATTCATTCTTGCCCAGCTTATTTCAGGAGGAATATTTTCGAGGAATAGACTACTTTATCATCTTCGATTTTCACAATATAACAACCATTTTGAAGCGAACTCAGGTCAATTGTAGCCGGACAAAAGGACGCTCGTTTGGACAAAACTTCCTGTCCTGAAATGGTGTAAATATGGAGTGACTTGTATTTCGTAAGGGTAATATTTATTATTCCGTTGCTTGGGTTAGGGAAAACAATCGGGTTAAATATTTCCAAGACAGGAGCAGTGGTAAAGAGGGGATTTCCGGCTATATCCACTTGTGTAGAATACAAACTGGTACCGGCAGTGATATAAAGTGTCTTTAAGTCTTTTCCCCCGAAAGCCACATTGGTGGCAGTTTCCGGTATAGTTATGATTTTTATAGAGACTCCGTTTTTATCGAAAACCTGAACTCCAACTGCCGAAGCAATATAAAGCGTTCCATTGGCATCGACCCTCATCCCATCAGCTCCACTGACAGCCCCCGGATTAACTTTTAACACGCAGAAAACCCGTTTGTTAATTGCAGTGCCGTCGGGCTGAACGTCGAAAACCGAGACATTTTTATCGTTTGAATCATCAACGTACAGGAGTTTTTTATCGGGCGAAAGGCAATTACCGTTTGGTTTGATGAAATCGCCGCTGATACGGATACATTCACCAGTTGGCTTGATGTAATACAAGGCCTGTTTGTCCTGAGGCTGGGTACCCCAGGTAGGATCTGAAAAGTAGATTCCACCCTTTTTGTCCATGCATAAATCATTCGGATTATTAAACGCTTTGTTATTGTACTTGTTTACAAGCACTTTTTTCACTACTCCCAGTGTGTCCATTCGAACAACCTGATTGGTTGTTCCCTGTTCGCAAACCAGCAGATTACCGGTACTGTCCATGGCCATACCATTGGTCACCTGGCCGCTACGAATAACAGAAAAGCCTTGTCCCGGAACATATTTATACACTTTTGAAGCATTCATATCCGAGAAATAAAGTGCTCCCTTGCCGTTCCACACGGGACCTTCAACAAACTTAAAACTCAGATTTGTATTTAATTTAACAACCTGAGAAAAGGTTGATTCGAAAAAGAACAAGAGTAAAACTGGTAACAGTAGTTTCATTTGGTTTGGGTTTTTCAGGAATTTAGGTTTGCGTTAAAATTTTAAAATTTTGATCAGTTTTACCAGACCAAAGAGAATAACCTGTGTAAAAATTATCGTTGCGCCGGATGGTATATCAGCAAAATAGGAAATGAGCAAACCAACGAAAGATGCCAGAAAAGCAAATCCTACCGAATAAACCATCATCCGGCCAAATTCGCGGGTAAGCACATTGGCCGTGGCTTGCGGAATCGTCAACAGCGATAAAATCAGGATGATTCCAACCACACGGATATTCAGAACGATGGTCAGCGAAATCAGGATCATCAGCAAATAATTGAAGAGGCCGACCGGCAGATCGGAGGTTCTTGCAAAATCTTCGTCGAACGAAATGTATAAAATGGTCCGGTAAAAAAAAGTGAAAAACAAGATGATGATGATTGCCAGTGCCAGCATCAGCCAGAGTTCGCCACTGGAAACAGTCAGTATACTTCCGAACAGGTAACTCATCAGGTTGGGCGCGTATCCGGGAGTCAGGTACACGAAAATGATCCCGATGGCCATTCCGAGCGACCACCAGATGGCAATCGACGAGTCTTCGCGAACCTTTCCTTTGCTGCTGAACAGCTGAATTCCCATTCCGGATAAAATCGAAAAAATCCCTGCACCAAGCAGCGGATTAATTCCGAGATAGTAACCCATTCCGATCCCGCCAAATGAAGCGTGGGTTATTCCTCCGCTGATGAACACAATTCTCCGCGAAACGATGTAGGTTCCGATTATCCCGCATGAAATGGCCGCCAGAAGCGATGCCAGAAATGCGTTGACAAAGAAATCGTATGAAAACAGCTCAATGAGTATGTTCATGATGTTTGTGTTCGTCGTGTAACTTCAAAACGGTATGCGGAATGTTTCCATGGGTGATAATTTGCAGCGGACAATTGTACGATGTCAGCTGTTCTTCGGTGATAATGTTGCTCGGGTGATAATGCAGATTCCGGTTGACACAGGCAATGGTTTTTACAAAAAACGAGATGGTTCCCACGTCATGCGAAATCAGGAGAATGGCCATTTGCTCATTCAGTTCTTTCAGTTTCAGGTACAATTCTCCCTCAAAATTATTGTCGACATAAGTGCTTGGTTCATCCA
>JBAWZG010000116.1:0-13243 GCA_037143155.1 Bacteroidia bacterium | reverse complement strand
AGCGGTTTTGGTTTGCTGCCGGGACTGATCCTGATTTTCGACTTCTGGATGCACCGCCTGGCAATTCAGGAAAAAGCTATGGATTTTTCACTGCGAACCTTTCTCCTGAAACGGATTGCCGGTGAACGCCGCCGCAATGTGATGATTGTTAGCTTTCTGTCGGTAGGCGTGTTTATGGTAGTCTCCACCGGACTGAACCGCAAAGACCTGACTGCTCATTCCGACTTACCGTCGTCGGGAACAGGAGGATATGACTATTTTATGGAAACAACCATGCCGGTGCTTTTTGACGCCAACAGCAAGCAGGGTAGGGAAGACCTGAATATTCCGCAAACTGCCGAACTGGTGCAATTCCAGTCGCAACCGGGCGACGACGCCAGTTGCCTTAACCTGAACAAAATTTCGCGTCCGCGTTTGATTGCTTGTGATCCGGCGGCTTTCGATCGGCGCGGTGCTTTTACTTTTGCCACCCGAACCGACGAACTGGATGCTAAGCATCCCTGGCTGACACTGAATAAAACGCTTGCTGATGAAGTGATTCCAGCCATTGCCGACCAAACGGTAATTCAATGGGGACTGATGAAAAGCATTGGTGATACCATCAGGTATAAAACCGAGGATGGCAAGGATTTAAAGCTGAAACTGGTCGGCGGACTGGCCAATTCTGTTTTTCAAGGAAATGTGATTATTGCTGAAGATCATTTCAACCGGGCTTTTCCGTCGGTTAGCGGTTCAAATATTTTCCTGATTGGCGATTTTAAAAACTCATTGAAAGCTGAAGATTTGCAAACCGGAATGCGCATTTACGGCCCCGAAATCAGCCTAACGACCGATATGTTGTTGTCGTTTTATACGATCGAAAATACGTACCTGAATATATTCCTGATGCTGGGTGCGCTCGGACTTTTGATTGGAACGCTCGGACTGGGAATCCTGATTTTCCGGATCACTTTTGAGCAGATTCCTGAATATGCGTTGCTGTTGTCGCTGGGATTTTCCAAATCCATTATTCAGCGGATGGTGATGCGTGAAAAGCTTTTCCTGATGATTGTTTCTGTCCTCATTGGACTGATTCCTGCGGTATTGAGCGGCTTGCCAACCCTGATGTCTTCGCTCTATGCCAGCCTGTGGATTTGGCTTCCTGCCATTTCGGTTCTGGTTATTTTAAGTGGTGCAATTTTTAGTTTTGTGGCTATACGAATGGCTTTTAAACAGAATTTGGTGCAGGCGTTGAGGAACGAATAATACTTTTCCTATTTGATTATTTCATTTTTTTGTTGGATACTTGGACTTTATCAATGGTTTTCCCTGTAATGCCTGAACTAAAGTAATGATGGCGAGAAGCAGATATAAAACTGAAAGTAGGATTGTGGCCCTGGTATTTTTGAAAATGTAAAAGGAAAGAATTGGAAGTACTTGCAAGGCGTGCATTCCGATAAAATGAGCGATCCGCGGGTCGCCAAAACGGGTGCTCCAGTTAAGTATGGGCAAGCCTGGTCCTCCGTCTGGACCTCCAATCGTATGCGTTAGTTTTGAGCCCATTACAAAACCTTCGAATGAAAATATAACGAAAATAATAATTCCTAATCGTATGGACCACAGGTAATATCCGGGTAATTCAGGAAACTGATTGCTGAAAAATGAAATACCGACATACGCGGTGTAAATGGCAACCAGTGATGCTGCGATGGCCATAGCCGAGTATAGTGCACTGTAGACCGGAGTCGACAGATTGAAATGTGAAAGTTGTCCTCTGCCTGCCTGAATGGCAATATAAACAATCTCAAATCCCAAAAGAATAATAACCGACCAGCTGAAAAATTGGATGTTAAAATCAGGCAAATACCAACAATACCAAGCCATAGCCCATGAATATAAAAACGTGGAAAAAGCGAATTTGAAAGGCTTATACCAGGCACTGACATTGAAAACCTGTGTATTGTTCATTTTGCTCAGAATCAGAAAAACGAATGAGAACCCCATACAGATCAGCCCAAAAAAGAACAGGGTTTCATTTCTTAATTTCAAAGTTTGCAGAAATTCGATCATTTGTTTAGCTTTTTTCCATAAACAAGCAATTGAATGGAAGGTTTATTTATAGTGATGAATCAATGAAATCAATAACCATTAATGGCCTATTCGTAGTTTGATTTTTATGTTTTCGCTATATCAAAACAATTCCGTATCTTTTCTGTCCGATTTTCAGGTGTTTAACTAAATTATTTAAAAATGAGGAAAGTGATCAAATTTGGAGAAGATGTTGAAGGATATGAAATCCCGGTTCTGAACGAGCGAGAAATAAGGGCTGCAGCCGGAATATTATTTGTCTGGGCTTTTCTGTCGGTATCAATGGCAGTTATGAAAGGAAGTTTTGTCTTGCTGAAGTATTTTATTCTGGCCTTCCTGGTCGATTTTATCCTGCGTGTTTTTATCAATCCAAAGTTTTCGCCAACGCTCATCATCGGGCGACTGATTGTCCGAAGGCAGACTCCTGAATATGTTGGTGCCGCTCAAAAAAAGTTTGCCTGGGTAATTGGTCTGATTTTAGTATTGATCATGCTGATTCTGGTCGTTTTTGTGAATTCTTTCAGCCCCATAACCGGTATGATCTGCCTGATTTGCCTGATATTTCTGCTTTTTGAATCGGCTTTTGGAATTTGCCTGGGTTGCCTGTTTTATGGCTGGTTTTACGGTAAGAAAGCCCGGTATTGTCCTGGAGAAGTCTGCGAGATAAAAGACCGGCACGAGATTCAAAAAACTTCCGGGGTACAATTGCTAATTGTGCTTGGTTTTATTGCCTTTATTGTTCTCTGCGTTATTCTGTTTAATGAGGCATTTAGTGTGAAGCCAACAGACTTGTTTAAAATTATTGACTCTGTCGGGTCGAAATAATAAGTCCGGATTTTGCCTGGTTTCCTTTAAAATTCGGAAATGAAAAGAATTTATCTCAATCGATAAAGACTAAATCCGGAAATAAAACTCATTCATTATCAAAAGATGAAATATCTTAAAAGTCTTTATGCCCAGGTGATTATCGCAATTATTGCAGGTATCATCATTGGAACCTTTTATCCGGCTTTTGCAATTCAGCTCAAGCCTTTAGGTGATGGTTTTATTAAGCTGGTGAAGATGATGATCGGCCCGATTATCTTTTGTACGATTGTGAATGGGATCGCCGGTATGGAAAATACCAAAAAAGTAGGCAGGGTGGGCGTAAAAGCATTGATCTATTTTGAAATCGTTTCAACAATTGCGATGCTGATCGGATTATTGGTAATCAATATTTTAAAGCCAGGTGTTGGAATGAATATTGATCCGGCATCTTTGGATATGAAATCTGTAGAAGGCTACCTAACTCAAAGCAAGAGCGTCGGAGTTCAGGAATTTATCCTGAATATCATTCCTGAAAATATTATCAATGCCTTTTCGAACGGCAACATTTTGCAGATTTTATTTTTTTCAATCCTTATGGGTTTTGCCTTGTCAAAAATTGGGACAAAAGGAAGACAATTTCTGACAGCTATTAAGTCAATTGAAGAAGCACTTTTCGCAGTCATACGGATTATCATGCGAGTTGCTCCAATTGGTGCATTGGGAGCTATGAGCTTTACCGTTGGAAAGTATGGATTAGGTTCGTTGGTATCTTTGGCTCAATTAATGGGCTCATTCTATCTGACGTGTATTCTCTTTATTGTCTTTATACTGGGTGGGATTCTTAAATATAGCGGATTTAACCTTTTCCGTTTGCTAAAATTCATCAGGGAAGAAATACTGATTGTAATCGGGACCTCTTCATCCGAAGCTGCTTTACCAAGCCTGATGGAAAAACTCCGGAAACTGGGTTGCTCCGAACCTGTCGTCGGATTGGTAGTTCCGACGGGGTATTCGTTTAACCTCGATGGCACCTCGATTTACCTGACTATGGCAGCAGTATTTCTGGCTCAGGCCACCAATACACCTTTGGAATTTTCACACCAGTTATCATTACTTATAGTTCTGATGCTTGCTTCAAAAGGCGCAGCTGGTGTAACCGGCAGCGGATTTATTACTTTGGCTGCGGTTCTGCCAATTGTCGGGAATATACCTGTTGCTGCTATCGCGCTGATTTTGGGAATCGACCGCTTTATGAGTGAAGCAAGAGCAATTACCAATATCATTGGAAATACCATTGCAACGGTTGTAGTTGCGAAATCAGAGAATGAAATTGATATGGCGGTTGCTAAAGAAGCAATTGGTTGACCTTCGGCTGATAAATCAATTTATCGAAATTGAGTGATTTATCAGACAACTTGATATCCTAAAAATAAATGCTGATTGCTCCGGTCAGAACGGTAACCAACAGCATAACCAATGTTGTTGCAACAGCCCATTTTAAAGTGAAACGCTGATGTGCATCAAAACTCACACCTGCCAAGCCAACCAATAAGTAGGTCGATGCAACCAGTGGACTCAGCATGTGAACCGATTGCCCCAAAAGCGAAGCACGTCCGATTTCAACGGCAGTAACTCCAAAATGCGATGCTGTGACTGCAGTTAAGGGAACTATCCCATAAAAATAGGCATCATTACTGACAAAATAAGTGAATGGCATGGAAGTCAGGCCGGTAATAATTCCCATGTTTGGCCCCAATGAATTTGGAATAATATGAATAAAACTCTGAGCCATGGCATCCAGCATTTTTGTGCCTGAAAGAATTCCTG
This sequence comes from Bacteroidia bacterium, assembly GCA_037143155.1. Taxonomy (GTDB): domain Bacteria; phylum Bacteroidota; class Bacteroidia; order Bacteroidales; family Prolixibacteraceae; genus Aquipluma. Next base: position 8,542 of record JBAWZG010000116.1, on the reverse strand, counting down.
TAAAAATGCCGGCTGCAAACACCATCGAACCTACAGATAAGGCACTCCCGGCATGGGCTGCCAATTTTTTCCGCTGTTCCTCGAGGTTTGGGAAGTTGATGATTAAAGCAATGGCAAGTCCAACCATAAATGTAATGGCAATGGGGAATAATCCTGAAACCAAAGCGATAATCAGTACAATTGTCAGCAACAGGTTGGTGAAATAGACTTTTTTATTCTCGATTTTTTTACTTTCAGGAACTTCTATATGAATTATTCCCAGTCGTTTTCGCTCTTTTTTGCCAAAATACCAGGCTACAAATAATACCCATACGATGGATGCCAGCATACTTGGAATAATTGGGTTGAAAAGTTCTGTTGGATTAAGGTGTAATGCGCTCAAACAACGTGCATTTGCGCCGGTCCATGGTAGCTTGATCATAATGCCGACACAAAGGGTCAGAATAGCCGTCAGAATCAGCGGATTTATATCAAGGCGTTTATAAACAGGAAGCATCGCTCCTACAATGATCAGGTAAGTTGCTGCGCCGTCGCCATCTAATGCGACAACTAACGATATTGCACATGTTCCCATGATTACTTTTAATGGATCACCTTTTGCAAACTGCAGAATCTTAATTATTAGGGGTTCAAACAGTCCCACTTCGAACATGATCCCAAAATACAAAATCCCGAACATAAGCAGAACGCCTGTTGGAGCAGTATCTTTTAGTCCGCTTTCCATCATTTTGCCTAATTCTGTCAAGCCAACTCCGGCAAAAAGTCCAAATAAAATGGGGATCAATGTCAGCGCGACCAGTGGCGAAAGCCGCTTGGTCATAATCAGCGTGATAAAAGTTGAAATCATTCCCAGGCCAAGTATGGCCAGCATCGTTTCGCTCATAAATCTAAATATCAAGTCAATTAGGCACTTGTTGTTGCGTTTTATTCTTGATTCTGTCAAGTCCCAGTCACCCTGAACTTGTTTCAGGGTCTCATCCTCAGGGATGCCGAAACAAGTTCGGCATGACGTTCCGCCAATTGGCGCTTAAAACATCAATAGTTTAATATTCGACTTTAACTTGTCTTAATCCTGCAACTGCCAAATTGTGTCCAGAATCGTTCCATCCACCCATTTCACTACAGCGACTGGTTCGCTGGTGAATTTGGGAAGTGCAGGTTTTCCACAAATGTTTTCCGCTAAATTTTTCAATTCTGAAATGGAAACAATTGGTAATCCTGAATTTTTGGTCAACTCGATCAAATCTTTCCGGAGCGGATTGATTGCAATTCCCCGTTCGGTGACTACCACATCAATCAATTCACCCGGGCCGCAGATCGTAGTTACTTCATCACGGATGACCGGAATACGATCGCGAAACAATGGCACAGTCAGGATTACGGTTTTCGAAAAAAGGCAATTCTGCCATCCGCCAATTCCGTGCAGAAGAACTCCATCAGAATGGGTGACCACGTTGGCATTGAAGTTGACATCAATTTCGGTTGCACCCAAAATGACCACATCAACCAGGCTGGCGAAATTGCCCTTTCCGTGGTAGTTGTAGCTTGTGAACGGACTTGTCCACACATGATTCGGATTTTCCCGCATTGATCTGACGCCATCCAAATCAAAGGTTTGTCCATCCAAGATGTATTCCACCAAACCTTCTTCGAGCATTGAAACTAAGTATTTATTGCTTCCTCCACGGGCAAATCGCGCTTTGATTCCGCGTTTGATCATGATTTCTCTGAAGTATTCGGCAACAGCCAGTGAAATTCCACCGGCTCCGCTTTGAAACGAAAAGCCATCCTTGATAATTCCTGTCTCCTCACAGAATCTGGCGGTAAGCTCAGCCAGAAATAGCCTGTCGGGACTTTTGGTTATTTCGGTTGTGCCTGAAACAATTTTCTCCGGAATTCCGACCTGTCCGACCTGAACCACCAGATCAACATGATTTCCCTGAATTTGCCACGGAATGCATGGAAATGCTACCAAATGATCGGTAACCACGATCACCTGATCTGCATATTCAGAATCAACCAGCGCGAAACCCAATGAACCGCAGGCTGCAGACCCGTCAACACCATTGGCATTTCCAAAAAAATCGGCTGTTGGGGCTGCAATGACTGCAATGTCGATATGAACTTCGCCATCCTGAACAGCCTGATACCGGCCTCCATGCGAACGAAGAACTCCCATACCAGCCATCTTTCCTTCAGAAGTAAAACTCCCCAGTGAGCCGTTCATGCTGCCTTCGATGTGGTGGATGGTACCATCTTCCAGATATTTTATCAAACAGGCATTGCATTCGAAGGAAGCTGATGGAAACCATACCAGGTTTTTGATGCCCAATTCTGCAGCAATATCAAATATTTGATTGGCAATTAAATCGCCATTCCGGAAATGGTGGTGGGTAGAAACCGTCATTCCATCTTTCAAGCCGGCTTTCAGGAGTGCTTCTTTGATAGAGCCCACCAACTTGTTACCGTCTGAAGGGAAATTGGCACAGGACGAAATTTTCGGTGCATATTTTCTTCCTTCCGGAATATGTTTTCCAACTCCCTGAAATGGAATTTGAGGTTTCCCATTCACTTCAGTGGGAACCGTGCGTCCGATGGCATTGATGTTCAATTTATCGTATTTTTTCATGGATTTATATTTTTACCACATAGGACAAATAGAAATCTAATTTCCTTTTTATTTTGTGTTGTTTGTTTTCAAAATATACATTATCAGCATAATAGTTAATTTTATTTCAACACTATGTGCCCTATGTGGTTACATAATCTGCTTATTTTTTGATGTTTTCCGCCCAATTTGCATCCAATTTCCCCATGGAAACTGCCATCTCGATTGTTCGATGCGCTCTTTTCACTACCGGGGCATCGATCATTTTATTTCCAAGCGAAACGACACCAATTCCTTTTTCAGTTGCTTCTAAAAAAGCACTGACTATTTTTTTTGCATTTTCAATCTCGTTTTCGTCCGGAGCAAAATTGTCATGAACAACCTTGATCTGCCGGGGATGTATGCAGCCCATTCCATCAAATCCGATAGCTTTTGAGCGAAAGACATTTTCTTTCAGGGCTTCCATATCGCTGATATCAGAGAACACGGAATCGATGGCCTGAATTCCGGCGGCTTTGCAGGCATTGACTACCTGGCAACGGGCGAAAAACGATTCAGTTCCTTCTGCCGTTCGTTGGGTGCCAATATCTGCCGTGTAATCTTCCAGTCCGATGGTCATTGCTACCACGTTTTCAGCTGATTGTGCAATTTCAAGCGCTTTCATAACTCCCATGGCGCTCTCGATAATCGGCATCAGCCAAACCGGATTTTTTAATCCGGCCTTTTCCTGAATTGTGGAAATCCGCTGGTTTACTTGGCGAATCTGCGTTGCACTTTCGCACTTGGGAACCAGAATGAGGTTTACATGATGAGGAATGAGATAATCCAGATCATTCAATCCGGCAGGAATCTGGTTGATTCGAACCATGCGTTCGGCGCCCATGAAATTGACACTTCGTAAAGCATTACGAACCATGAACCGGGCTTCCGGTTTTTTGCTTATTCCGACGGCATCTTCCAGATCGAGAATAATTCCATTTGGCGCGTGAATTCCGGCATTCAGCATCAAAGCCGGTGTATTTCCCGGAAGATAAAGTCTTGAAATCCGTCGCTGATCGCGCATACTGCCATACAAATTTTCAGGAAGCATTTCCTGAAGAAATTCTTTATCGGTATCAATCAATTGCTTTACGGCGGCTTCAATACGGGCAGTCATCACAAACGGAAGTGCGCCTTTGTCTTCGACTTTCAGAATAGCATTTTCAATTCCGAAGAATTGAAGTACATCCGGGCAAAGCGCCAAAATGGTTTCGCCGTACAGTGCTTTTACTTTGCTGATCAGGTCAATCTGTATGCCACCCGAAGCGGTCAATTCCAGAGAAACGAAACAATCGGATCGGTCTTTTTCTCCATTGTTTCCTGCAGTAGCTATTCTATTATTCATACTTCACGCGTTTTTGAATGGATCAATTATTACTGAACCGGGATTTTTGGTGTAAAGCGGATGTCTTCAAATTTAACCTCACCTTTTTCATTTATTGATAGCATGATTGACTGATAAGGTTCAAATTTTAATTGAAGCGGAACACTTTTTCCGTTAAAATTCAGGATGATATTCCGGATAATGGTCGATTCCTGAAGCGATTGTCCATAAACCACCGGGTATTTAAGTTTTTCGGTCAGTGGATTGGCAAAAAAGAGGGTAGCAGATTTTCCAAGGCTGCGGCACCAGAAAGCCGGAATATTCTCACCACTTACCAGTGGCGGTTTTTGTGAAAGTTTCTGCAAATCACTGCTGACATTTGGTAAAGTTTTCAGTTTCGAAAGCAGTTTGTCAAAATCAGTGCTTTTCAGGTAACCGCTTTGAACCGGATTTTGTTTCAGACAAACCGGAAGTCCCTGTTCTGCAAGATTTAATAAAGTTTTTAAAGTTGCAATATCCAGATTTTTGGTATCAACATAAAGCATATTGAACGACAAATCATTGATCAGCAATGTTTTGTTTTTGAATACAGCCTTGCTCAAAAAATCGTTGTTTATCCACAACGGATGATAACCGACCAGTTCGGGATTAAAATGTTCGTATCGCATTTCATAAGCTCCCCACGACCAGGGAAGCTGCAGTTCTTTTGGATATTCGCCAGCGATCCATGAATCCTCGAGCGGCAAATAAACTGCAATGTCTGAATATGTTTTTCCCTGCCTCATTTTTTCAGAAACGATGGTCATGTATTTATTAAATGAAGGCAATTCTTCGGTCAGACTTCCTTTTTTGCCCACATGAACACTTGCATAAAAGTAAATGGTGTCGATTCCAGCGGGATTGTATGGCATTCCGTGCCAGAAAATCTGGTTTACACCATTGGCGAAAAGCGCATCACAAACCAGTTTCAGGTCTGCAGTTTGTTCTTTTCGGATATGTTTTGCAGGCCAGCCATACAGGCAGGTAAAGGTTTCGGATGAAACAATTTTTTTTCCGGAGAGGGCAGCAGCCGAAGCAACAATTTTTGAAAAATTGGGTTCGTAAAGCATGGCTTCAGTTTCGGGAACATCGACCGATGCATAGGCAGTAATAAGGTCAGTAGGAGATCCGGAGCATTGTACCCGGCTCAGGGCACCCAGCTGTTGCGCCTTTTCGGTAAATGGAATATAAAATTCATCGGTGACCATCTTCGATACCAATTTCATGTAATCGTAGCGTGGACCGGAGTTTTTGGCCGAATAAATGCTGTCCATAAATGGACGGATGTCGTACCCAAATTGTTTCTGAAAGATGGAATCAAAACCTTTGGTCCACAACCACTTGGTTTCAACTTCCCACGAATCACAAAAAATGGCAGACTTTGAACCTTTCAGGGCTGGTGCGAGGGCATTTCCCATGACTGAAGCGTATCGTTCAAAAGCAGGTTTATCCATGTGATTGAGCACATTTCCAGTGTCGGGCATAGTCCATGAGCGGGTCAGGTATTGTTTGAATTTTGGGTCACCCCAGATCAGGGTGCGATCGGCATCGTTCACGAAAGTGCCACCAAACGGCCATAATGTTCCGAAGGTAAAGTCGCATCCCAATCCGATACTATCGGCATAGCTTTTTGCATACTGGACTGCATTCTGCCATTCCGGTCCAAGCCAGGTCATCCGAACAGTCTTTGGATTGCGGTTTACGGGATAAATAAATGCAATTTCGACGCCACCAAAATTGTTTTTTTTCAGCCAATCCAGCTGATCTTTAATGTCTTCATTTTTAATAACAGATGCAAACCACCACCATCGGGTGTAAGGTTTACAGCTCTGGTAAGAATCCAGTTCATTCTTTGTTGATGAATTGTCAGACAATACGTTTTTTGAATCCGGATGAGAAGTTTTCAGGGCAATGCCGTTGAGATGAATGCAAAAAAACAAGATGAACAGGATTGTCTTAAAGTTCATTGGTGAAGTTTAGTAATGTGGATTAGCAAATGTAGAAATATAATTGGTGAAGATTCCAATCCAATCAATAAAGTATAACTGCAAGTGTTTCAGAAAAAAGAAGTTAACTGACAGGTGTCAGTTAACTTCTTTGTATAAAGGTCAAATACCTGTTACTTGATTATTAGTCAGCATAAGTGTAACTCCAGGTTTCGGTTGAGCCGTCAGTCAATGATTTTACAATTTTAGTCGGACGGTTCTTTGAATCAAATGTGTAGCCTGAGCCTAAAGTGGATCTTGATTTAGAAATAGGTGTTGATCTTGGATCCCAGTATTCAAAATAATCGACCAGTTTGGCGCTTGGTTTTCCATAAAAACCACCAACCGGTTTCCAGTCAGAATCAATCGCATTGGCCTGATGAATACCATTTACATTATCACCTGAAGTGTAGGTAAACTCTTTGATTTTCTTAGCAGTAGTACCAGCATCATCGTAGGTGGTAATTTTAGTGATATTGCCATTGGCAATGGTCATTTCGTTATGAATAACCTTTGAACCACTCCATGTTTCATAAGTTTTTGAAAGGAAACCATCGGCATTATATTCATATTCATCGCCAGAATCATAATCTTTAGTGACTTGTCCTTTTGCATTATAATCATATTTTCTCCATGCAGCACCGTCTTTTTTGAGGTTTAGCGCTCCTGAAGTAGAATAATCATAAGTTACCGTTTTATCTACAGAACCTTCCCAATAATCAACAAACTGGGTTACTGCATTTGTTGTGGCATTGAAAGAAAAATCCCATTTTTCAGTACCACCAGCCCAATCGGCATAAAATGAAACTGACTTTAGTTGTGATCCGGTAGAAAAAGTAATATCCTCGCCATATCCTGTTCCATCAGCACTGGTAGCATAAGCGCGAATGTGGTATGTCGTTCCAGAAGTCAACCCGGTAATAGTGGTTGTAAAAGAGCCAGTTAATGGTCCATCGGACGTTTTTTGATCCAGAATAGTTGGATTTGCAGTCTTGCTTAAGCAAATACCACTGACTGTTATTGCCGAACTTCCGGCAGAAGTAATCGTTCCGCCCGAAATTGCTGAAGTAGGTGAAATCGAGGAGACTACAGTTGTAGTGATTGTGGGTAAAGTTGCACTATCCTTTTTACAGGAGAACGGAATGGCCAACACAGCAGCCAGAGCCAATAAAAGAAATTGTTTTTTCATTTTGTACAGTTTTAGAGTTAATAAAAATATAAGAAATTAGAATTATAAAGATCAGTTTCCAGCCACAATAATCATGGCCAGACCTATTGCAAACAGCATAAACATAAGTGTAAGCAAGGTATTTACTCCTTTGGGAGGGTTTTTAAACTCTTTCCAGATAAACACGCCCCAAAGTGCAGCAATCAGGGTAGCTCCCTGCCCCAGACCGTAAGAAATGGCAAACCCGGCTTTTCCTGCAGCAATAATGCTGAGCGACATTCCCAGACACCAGATCATTCCGCCTAATATTCCGGTAAGATGTTCCTTCATTCCGCCTTTAAAATAGTCAGCAAAGGAAATAGGTGAACCTTCAAATGGCTTTTTCATCAAGATGGTGTTAAACACGAAGTTGCTGATGAGTATTCCAATCGAAAAAATGAAAACTGCAGCGTATGGAGTCAACATACCGGCTTCGGGACTTTCCATGCTTTTTGCCATTGAACCGGCTACGAAACGGTAAAACATGGCCATCAGAACTCCGCCGACAATGGAGATGATGATCCCTTTTGCAGGAACCTTTTTAGCCTGAGCGGCTTTCTTGCCATAAGCCAAAGCATCAATTACGATGGCCAGACCAACCAATGCGACGCCCCCAAATAACCAAACCGGGTTTCCCTGAGGCATCCCAATATAGTTGATAATCACGCCTAATACCAAAGCAATTCCGATACCTACCGGAAAAGCGACTGACATTCCTGCTATTGAAATAGCAGCAACAATGAGGATGTTAGCCAGATTGAAAATGATACCACCTGCGAGTGCGCTAATGATACTGGCTGATTCAGCCTGCTTGAGATTTTCAAAGAAACCCATTCCCTGGCTTCCGCTACTTCCGAAGGTAAATCCAAGAATCAACGAAAACAAGAGGATTCCCAGCACATAATCCCAATAGAAGAGTTCGAAACGCCAGCTTTTAGCGGCAATTTTCTGCGTGTTTGCCCACGATCCCCAGCAAAGCATGGTGATGAAGCAAAGAATGACTGCCAGTGTGTAACTTCCTACAATAAACATAGTTTCAAGTTTTAGTTAATATTAATCAAGAGTTACTGATGAAATTTATTCGATATTAAAATACAGATTTCAGGTAATCCGGTCAATAACCAGTCAAATCCCCCAACACCTTCCCGTACCCGGTATTCATGCCGGATGTCTTTGTCGCGCAGAAGCATATGAGCATAGCCATTGCCTTCATAATACTTGCCTTTATCCGGGGCAACGATATAAAAAGCCGTATGCTCAAGTGCTTTTGATTTCATTTCTGAAATCAGGTTTGAAATGGAGTCTTTTGGCAGAAATCCATCGGCAAGAATGCACGAACT
>JBAWZG010000115.1:0-13326 GCA_037143155.1 Bacteroidia bacterium | reverse complement strand
ACCTCAACCGAATGAGCCACGATACTTTCACCGGTTTCCCAGCATGTATCCCCAAACATTTCGCAAACCAGTAAATATGCATCCTCAATTTTGGGATGATCTTTTTCAGGAATGCTGCTCTTGCATAGCTCATAAAAACCTGAAAATGCTTTTTCAATTTCTGTATTCATGATTGCCATTTAATTGAACTGTTTCAATTGTGTTGTGACACCTGTAAATGTTTACCCGTCATGCTGAAATTATTTCAGTATCCCTTCCATAAAAATCCTGAAACAAGTTCAGGGTGACTTGCCTATGATTAGTTGACGTCGACATGATAATAATAATTCATTATAATAACAAAAAAGGCCACCTCATGGCAGCCTTTTCACAAAATATATTTTGAAAAAATTCAGGCTACCGTATTTGGATCCACGAAGACCCGCTGACCCAATTCACGATCCATCATAAAAATGCCATTACCTTGTCCATTAATGAGTTTTAGTGTGGCCAGAATTTTCTCCACATTGGCTTCTTCTTCAACCTGCTCATCAACAAACCACTTGAGAAAACTTTGCGTGGCATGATCACTTGCCGCGATTGAAATATTCATCAGATTATTAATCAGAGCGGAAACATGATTCTCGTGAACCAGCGTTTTTTCATAAACGTCAACAATTCCATCATAATCAACCGGAACCTGTTCGATAGTTTGAAGTAAAACCCTTCCTCCCCGACCGGTAACGTAGTTGAAAAATTTTATCGAATGGGCTGATTCTTCCTGAAACTGAACTTTCATCCAATGAGCAAAACCCGAAAGTCCCATGTTTTCAAAATAAGCAGCCATCGAAAGGTACATATACGCTGAATAGGTTTCAGCATTGATCTGCTCATTCATTGCGTCTAATACTTCTTTCTTTATCATCGCTTTTCGATTTTGAATTGGTAATAAAAGTACAAAATTTTAAGATTCCATTATCCTGAAAACTCAAATTACGCAGTCAAAAAATTCGATTATTTCGGAAACCCTTAAAAATCAATCCTTAAAATCAAGGTTAAATTTTTGCTTAAGTTGGTACAACTCGGGATTTTTCTGCATCATCAGCTGCATTTTTTCCGAATCAGAATAAAAAATACGTGTTGCTTCCTGCTTTTCGATGCGTGTGACCAACTCAATTTCCGAATTATGCAATTCTTTCCTAAGCCAGGATATCAGCTCATATTTTACCAGTTTGACTTCTTCTTCCTGAACAGAATTGCCAATTTTCAGCAAGATCTGATTGCCTTCCGCTTTTTCAGGGACTATCGACAAAGTAGATTTCAAAATTGGACGATCGGTCAGCTGATCAACAAATTCCAGCCATTTTACAGCAAGCTGCTCGTTGGTAAAAGTTTCATCTAAATTTTTATAACCGTCGGAAGTCGTTTCCTGAACCTGATTTTCAATTTTCGTTTCAGGAATATTTCCGGCCATGGCATCCTTGATCGAAGGTGTAAAGGAACTGCCTATTTTTTTAATCGATTTCACCGTCGATGCCTTTTCGATCGGCTCGAGTTTCGGTGGATGTGAAGTTGCCTGTGTTGTTTCCTGTGCTGAAACACCAGCAATAACAGGTTGATAAGACGTTTCCTGCAGATTAAAAATTGGTAGAAGTGACTGGTCGACCGGCTCGTCAGCTATTTTTTTTTTAATGTAAGTTGCGAAATTTTAATAATTGCCAGTTCAACGAGTAACCTTTTATTCTGACTTGCCTTGTATTGCAAGTCGCATTCGCTGGCTATCTGCATTGCTCCGATCAGGAAATCGTTTTCGCAACGGGCTGCCTGAATTTTGTATTTTTCTTTGATTTCGTTTCCAACTTCAAGAAGCTGAATAGTAACCGGATCTTTACAAACCATCACATCGCGGAAATGTGAACTCATACCTGTAATAAAATGATGACCATCAAATCCATGATCGAGTATTTCGTTGAAAATCAGCAAACTTCCTGAAATATCATTTTTCAGGAACAAGTCGACACATCGGAAATAATAGTCGTAATCGAGTACGTTCAGATTCGAAATTACATCTTTATAAGTAACTGATCTCCCCGAAAAACTTACAATCTGATCAAAAATCGACAAGGCATCGCGCATGGCACCATCGGCCTTCTGTGCGATCACGTTCAGCGCTTCGCTTTCAACCGAAACATTTTCGCTGGTTGCCACATGCAATAAATGGCTGGAAATATCCCCGATCCGGATCCGGTTGAAATCAAAAATCTGGCAGCGCGACAAAATCGTCGGGATTATTTTATGTTTTTCGGTAGTGGCCAGAATAAAAATGGCATGTTTGGGCGGTTCTTCGAGCGTTTTCAGGAAAGCATTGAAAGCCTGTGACGAAAGCATATGAACCTCATCGATGATATAAACACTGTAATGGCCAATCTGTGGGGGAATCCGAACCTGGTCGGTCAGGTTGCGGATATCGTCGACCGAATTGTTCGAAGCAGCATCCAGTTCATGAATGTTGTAGGAGCGGTTTCCGTTGAAAGCCATGCACGATTCGCATTCGTTGCACGATTCGATTTCAGCCGACAGGTTCTGGCAATTGATGGTTTTGGCAAAAATACGTGCACAGGTTGTTTTTCCAACTCCGCGTGGCCCGCAGAATAAATAAGCGTGTGCCAACTGATTGTTTTTGATCGCATTTTTAAGTGTCGAAGTAATCGATGCCTGACCTACAACAGTCTGAAACGTATCCGGTCTGTATTTCCGCGCTGAAACAATAAAATTCTCCATAGAAACCTGCTGAATTGAACGACCAAATATACAAATTCTGACCAATCGGCAAGGTGAAACTTATTAACAGAAACTCAATAAAACTTTTGTCAGGCTGAGTTGTTTCATTTCCAGTTCATCTTAAAACAGAAAAACATGAAAAAGCTCTCAATCATTTTTAGTCTAATTTTAATTTCCTCAATAGCATTCAGCCAGAAGTCGTTTTACGATTTTAAAGTCAAAGATATTGATGGAAAAGATTTCGATTTATCGAGCCTGAAAGGAAAAAAAATTCTGGTGGTCAATACTGCATCAAAATGTGGATACACTCCTCAGTATAAACAATTACAGGAAATTTTCGAAAAGTTTGGTGGCGATAAATTTACCATTATCGGATTTCCGGCCAACAATTTCATGAGACAGGAACCCGGTACCAACAGCGAAATTGCGGAATTCTGCGAGAAAAATTACGGGGTTACGTTTCAGATGATGTCAAAAATTTCGGTAAAAGGTGATGATATGGATCCTTTGTATAAATGGCTGACAACTAAAAGTGAGAATGGTGTTCTGGATTCGGAAGTTGGATGGAATTTTCAGAAATACCTGATTGATGAAAAAGGCAAGTTGGTTGACATGGTGCCGACCAAGGTAAAACCTGACGATGAAAAAATAGTTAGCTGGATTAAAAAATAGAATTTGGCGGATTGGTGATTGATGAAAAAGCGGTTTTCGGAAGAAAGCTGCTTTTTTTGTTTGGAAATCCGTCGGCTGAAGCCAGACTGCAAAGGATATTCTGTTTGAATGTGGAGAAGATAGTAAGGTAGAGACGCGCGGCCGTGCGTCTCTACCTTTTATAACATTGCATTATGTATTATCTCACTGACCATCAATTACAAACAAAGATGTTTTCGTATCTAAATTTCATCAATTTTCGTATGCAATTTTGATTAAGAAACCAAAAAATCTACCTTTTAAAAGTGTGGATGTGAATAGCCCTGAAAAGGGCATCGTTCGGGTGTTTGCTGCCCGTCTGATTCTTCTCGAACTTATTGATTCTGAAAATTCCTTTTAGATTTCCTGATCCCAAATATCCGATCAAATGAAAACATTTTACGTTTCCGCAATACTTGTTGTATTCCTGTTCATCTGCAGCAATGGAATCTTCGCTCAAACTGCTCAAACCGGTTCGCCTGAAAAAGTAGAATACTACAAGGTAAGCGAAGTACGGATATCCATCAATTCCCAATCGGATATCATGGAACTGCGAAAGCAGGGTCTGGGATTCGAAAACATGAAACTCAATGACAAATCTTTTGATGTGATGCTCGACAGTTATCAGATCAGTATTTTAAAAAGCACCGGTTACCCGTATGAAATTTTAATTGATGATGTAACTAAAGATTACCTGGAACGGACAAAGGAATCGAGAGAAATGTTGAAGACAAAAAAAGCCACAATGACTTCCGGGTTTGGTTTGGGAAGCATGGGTGGGTTTTACACGTTCAATGAAGTGGTTGCACAACTGGATTCCATGCGAAAAAAGTATCCGAACCTGATAACTGTCAAAGATTCAGTCGGTACCTCTGTTGAAGGCAGAACGATTTGGGCAGTAAAAATCTCAGATAACCCCGATATTAAAGAAAATGAACCGGAGGTTTTCTATAATTCCTTGATACATGGAAGCGAGCAGCAGGGAATGATGGCTGTACTTTATTTTATGTATCACCTGCTTGAAAATTATGGTACCGATCCTGAAGTCACATACCTGGTCAATAACCGTGAGTTATATTTTATGCCGGTAATTAATCCTGATGGATATGTTTTTGAGGAACAATTAAGTCCGGATGGTGGTGCGTATTGGAGAAAAAACCGGAGAGATTTAGGAGGTGGAATATTTGGGGTGAACTTGGCCAGAAATTTTAGTTATATGTGGAGCTTTGACAATATAGGTTCAAGTCCAAATCCACAGAACGATGATTTCAGAGGCACATCACCATTCTCAGAACCCGAAAGCCAGGCTTTTAAAGAGTTTTGCGTAACTCATCATTTTTCAATTAGCAACTCATTTCATACTTATTCGAAATTGGTATTTCCTCCTTGGGGATATATTTTTGAACAAACGCCGGATTCATCTAAGTATAATTCACTTATTAAATTGGCGGGTGCAATTAACGGATATCGCAATGGAATATTACTTCCCCCGGATCCTGTATTTGTATACACAGTCAATGGCTATTCAGATGATTGGATGTATGGTGATATATCTGAAAAAAACAAGATTTTTGCTGTTGTTACTGAAGCATCAAATCCTATTGATGGACACTGGCCAAAACCTGGAAGAATTACGCCTCTTGCACAAGAACATGTTTATCCAAACCTTGTTTATGCCTGGGGCCCTGGAATTATTGAAAATCCACCTTATCTTAAGAAAGGGGAAATTAATCTTACCTATTGCAATCCTCAGTCGGACACCGTGAAATTTAATGCAGTTGAGCAAAATCCAGAAAAGCACACCAGTAAAGTTTACGCTCAAATCATTTATTCAAAGGACAGTTTAATCAGCGAAACCCTGCTTACCCAATTAGATTCAACTTTTAACGGTACTTTGAGTTTCAGTGCAACAGATGAAAATTTTTATGAGGTAAGATACCGGCAAAGCGGAGCCGATATCCCATCGAATTTGTACTACGGCGATGCAAGTAAATTAAAATTTACAACTGCAGGGCCTGTTGTAATTGATAGAATTTCCTGCGTAAACAACTCGACGAATTATTCTGTAAAGGTTTATTTACGAAATAAATCTACAAATACAACTATAACAAAGGCAACTGTAAAACTGATCTGTGATGATGCCTGGGTTTTGCCATTCACTTCGAATGTGAGAAGTTTATCAAATATTCTTCCCGGAGCTACAGTCAGCTCATCCTCGTTTACAATTAAAACAAATAGCACCATATATCCAGGTTACTTCAATTTTAAAGTTGAGATAAGAAGTGATGGCTATCCTTATTGGAAAGATTCACTGAGAGCAATTGTTACAGGAGTGAGTGAACCCCTGCCGCAACTAAGTTTTAATCTCGATCAAAACTATCCCAATCCTTTCAATTCAATTACAACGATCGGCTGGCAATTGGCTCGCAGCTCACGGGCAACGCTCAAGGTTTTCGATTTGGTAGGAAGAGAAGTTGCAATCCCGGTTGATGAACAACGGCCTGCCGGCAAATACGAAACAGAGTTCAATACAGCAACGCTTCCAAAAGGAGTTTATTTCTACCAGTTGAAAGCCGGTGAATTTAGTCAGACCAGGAAAATGGTTTTACTGAAATAGCTGGTGTTTGGTAATTCGAACGAAGGATTCCATCCTTTTTTGGGGGATGGATTTTGGATAGTATGATTTGTAGAGACGCACGGCCGTGCGTCTCTACCGATAACCCATCGCAACACGATCCATCTCACTGACCATCAATTACAAACAAAGATGTTTTCGCATCTAAATTTCATCAATTTTCGTATGCAATTTTGATTAAGAAACCAAAAAATCTACCTTTTAAAAGTGTGGATGTGAATAGCCCTGAAAAGGGCATCGTTCGGGTGTTTGCTGCCCGTCTGATTCTTCTCGAACTTATTGATTCTGAAAATTCCTTTTAGATTTCCTGATCCCAAATATCCGATCAAATGAAAACATTTTACGTTTCCGCAATACTTGTTGTATTCCTGTTCATCTGCAGCAATGGAATCTTCGCTCAAACTGCTCAAACCGGTTCGCCTGAAAAAGTAGAATACTACAAGGTAAGCGAAGTACGGATATCCATCAATTCCCAATCGGATATCATGGAACTGCGAAAGCAGGGTCTGGGATTCGAAAACATGAAACTCAATGACAAATCTTTTGATGTGATGCTCGACAGTTATCAGATCAGTATTTTAAAAAGCACCGGTTACCCGTATGAAATTTTAATTGATGATGTAACTAAAGATTACCTGGAACGGACAAAGGAATCGAGAGAAATGTTGAAGACAAAAAAAGCCACAATGACTTCCGGGTTTGGTTTGGGAAGCATGGGTGGGTTTTACACGTTCAATGAAGTGGTTGCACAACTGGATTCCATGCGAAAAAAGTATCCGAACCTGATAACTGTCAAAGATTCAGTCGGTACCTCTGTTGAAGGCAGAACGATTTGGGCAGTAAAAATCTCAGATAACCCCGATATTAAAGAAAATGAACCGGAGGTTTTCTATAATTCCTTGATACATGGAAGCGAGCAGCAGGGAATGATGGCTGTACTTTATTTTATGTATCACCTGCTTGAAAATTATGGTACCGATCCTGAAGTCACATACCTGGTCAATAACCGTGAGTTATATTTTATGCCGGTAATTAATCCTGATGGATATGTTTTTGAGGAACAATTAAGTCCGGATGGTGGTGCGTATTGGAGAAAAAACCGGAGAGATTTAGGAGGTGGAATATTTGGGGTGAACTTGGCCAGAAATTTTAGTTATATGTGGAGCTTTGACAATATAGGTTCAAGTCCAAATCCACAGAACGATGATTTCAGAGGCACATCACCATTCTCAGAACCCGAAAGCCAGGCTTTTAAAGAGTTTTGCGTAACTCATCATTTTTCAATTAGCAACTCATTTCATACTTATTCGAAATTGGTATTTCCTCCTTGGGGATATATTTTTGAACAAACGCCGGATTCATCTAAGTATAATTCACTTATTAAATTGGCGGGTGCAATTAACGGATATCGCAATGGAATATTACTTCCCCCGGATCCTGTATTTGTATACACAGTCAATGGCTATTCAGATGATTGGATGTATGGTGATATATCTGAAAAAAACAAGATTTTTGCTGTTGTTACTGAAGCATCAAATCCTATTGATGGACACTGGCCAAAACCTGGAAGAATTACGCCTCTTGCACAAGAACATGTTTATCCAAACCTTGTTTATGCCTGGGGCCCTGGAATTATTGAAAATCCACCTTATCTTAAGAAAGGGGAAATTAATCTTACCTATTGCAATCCTCAGTCGGACACCGTGAAATTTAATGCAGTTGAGCAAAATCCAGAAAAGCACACCAGTAAAGTTTACGCTCAAATCATTTATTCAAAGGACAGTTTAATCAGCGAAACCCTGCTTACCCAATTAGATTCAACTTTTAACGGTACTTTGAGTTTCAGTGCAACAGATGAAAATTTTTATGAGGTAAGATACCGGCAAAGCGGAGCCGATATCCCATCGAATTTGTACTACGGCGATGCAAGTAAATTAAAATTTACAACTGCAGGGCCTGTTGTAATTGATAGAATTTCCTGCGTAAACAACTCGACGAATTATTCTGTAAAGGTTTATTTACGAAATAAATCTACAAATACAACTATAACAAAGGCAACTGTAAAACTGATCTGTGATGATGCCTGGGTTTTGCCATTCACTTCGAATGTGAGAAGTTTATCAAATATTCTTCCCGGAGCTACAGTCAGCTCATCCTCGTTTACAATTAAAACAAATAGCACCATATATCCAGGTTACTTCAATTTTAAAGTTGAGATAAGAAGTGATGGCTATCCTTATTGGAAAGATTCACTGAGAGCAATTGTTACAGGAGTGAGTGAACCCCTGCCGCAACTAAGTTTTAATCTCGATCAAAACTATCCCAATCCTTTCAATTCAATTACAACGATCGGCTGGCAATTGGCTCGCAGCTCACGGGCAACGCTCAAGGTTTTCGATTTGGTAGGAAGAGAAGTTGCAATCCCGGTTGATGAACAACGGCCTGCCGGCAAATACGAAACAGAGTTCAATACAGCAACGCTTCCAAAAGGAGTTTATTTCTACCAGTTGAAAGCCGGTGAATTTAGTCAGACCAGGAAAATGGTTTTACTGAAATAGCTGGAACAGTCATATTTCAGAAAGGATTCCATCCTTTTTCGGGGAATGGATTTTGGATAGTATGATTTGTAGAGACGCACGGCCGTGCGTCTTTACAACATACAACCACACCGGCTATTTCAGCGCCTTCCGGTAGGTTTCAATCGCCCTGTTCCTTGCAAAAGCATGATCAACCATTGGTTTTGGATAGGCCGATGTTTCGAATTCAGTAACCCACTTGCGGATGAATTTGAACTCGTGATCAAACTTTTTGGTTTGCAGATCGGGACTGAAAACGCGGAAATACGGAGCAGCATCGCAACCCGAACCACTCGCCCACTGCCAGCCACCATTATTCGAAGCCAATTCGTAATCATGTAATTTCGAGGCAAAATACGCTTCCCCCCATCGCCAGTCGATGAGTAGGTGTTTGGTCAGAAAACTGGCAACGACCATACGAACCCGATTGTGCATGTGGCCTGTTTCGTTCAGTTCGCGCATACCGGCATCAACCAATGGATACCCGGTTTGTCCGGCGCACCAACGCTCAAATTCGGTTTCGTTGTTGAGCCAGGGAATAAAATCATAGGCCGGTTTATATGACCTTTTGGCAACATGCGGAAAATGCCACAGAATATCCATATAGAAATTCCGCCAGATCAGTTCATTCAGGAATATTTCGGAATGCATCCGGGCAAATTGAGTAAGTTTTCGAATGGAAACGGTTCCAAACCGAAGGTGAATTCCCAATTTGCTGGTACCATTTTCAGCCGGATAATCGCGGGTCTGGGCATAATTTTCTATCAGCGAATGATCAAATGTTTTTTCAGGAAACGGTATGTTTTGAATCCGATAGCCGATTTCCTGCAATTCAGGAAAATAATCGGATGGCAAGTGTTTCAGCTGATGTAAAAGCTTCTCGCTTTCATAAAAATGAATTTCACTGGTTAACAATTTTTCTTTCCATTTCCGGCTGTATGGTGTAAAAACAGAATAAGGTGATCCATCGGCTTTTACCACATCATTCTGATGAAAGATGATGTGATCTTTAAAACCCTGAAATTCAATTCCTTTATCCTGCAGTAATTTGGCAACTTTTTGGTCGCGGGCTATAGATGATGGTTCATAATCCGTATTGGTATAAACCGATTGAATGGAATATTTAGCTGACAACCGCCCGAAAACAACTTCCGGAGAGGAAAAATACACCTGCAAACTGCTGTTGTATTTCCGGAATACGAGGTCAAGATCAGTCAAACAGCGATGGATAAAAGTTAGCCGCGCATCGTCTGGATTGGGAAACTGTGCCAGAATTTCCGGATCGAATATAAATATAGGAACAACGGGCAATCCGGCGTTTAGCGCTTCGAAAAAACCATGATTATCGTCAACCCGCAAATCGCGGCGAAACCAAAAAACAGTTACATTTTCCATGAGAACATTGCTTTAATTTTATATCGCGACAATCAACATCTGGTTTGCGGCGCATACAGTATAACTATTTCAAATAACAGGTTATGATGCGTCTTGTTTATTTTTCTTTTATTCCACGGGTTTCGCTTCGATGCACCGTTCGGCTGAGCTCGCGTCGAAGCGCGCGGTTATTGAGATTTGACCCGTGCAGGGTCTGTTACTTTTCAAAAGACATGCATTGTTTCCGCTCCCCGATCCTGTCGAAGGGAGATTGTCGCCTCTTTTACGTTGCTGCAATAACAACTGCGGCGTGCATCATTTGAATAGCTTCCTGAACAGCTTTCGAAATATCGGTTTCCGGAAGATTTTTTAAATATCGTTCGGCTTCTTTCCGACGGGCTCGGTCGGGAAAGATACGCGATAGCAAATTGGTTTTGGAAGCCAGAACTGCTAAAATCAGCTGATCATCGGAGGAAACGCCAATTCCAAGGGATGCAGTTTCAACATTCTTTCGCAGGTTTTCAACCAGTTCGCGATCCATCAGGTAAACTTTTTCATACGGAATAAACAGAAAGCGTTTCTCTTCGGTTCGAAGTACGTTTTTCTGCACCAGACTTCGAATAAAAAGCTTCCGGATTTTCCTTCCCCTCACATTAAAATAGGAAATCCAGTTTCTCAGTTTCCGGTCCTTTTGCCGAAGTCTGATTGGATTCAGAAAAAATTCATAGATTTCGTCATTCTGAATCATCGGGTTTTGAAGATGAACCATTCCTTTTTCAATCGAAACGAGTTCAGATTTCATCAGTTCAACGAAAACCGATCCGGTTAGCGCCATACTCAAAGTGGATGAGGCACTCAGCAATATCCCGCCATTCTTCGGATTTACAGCCAAACAAAATAATTTTTCGCTTAATTTTAATGATCTGTCCATTTGGGTCGATTTGATTTTTTTTGTGTTCTTTTACACCTTTAAAATTACAACAAATCTGTTATGAAACGAGGTTTTGCAAGCGACAATAATTCAGGAATTCACCCTGACATTTTAAATGCACTTTCGGTGGCTAACGAAGGACATGAAGTGGGTTACGGAGGCGACAAATATACCGAAATGGCCATCAGCCGGTTCAGACAGGAATTTGGAGAGCAGACCGATGTATATTTTGTATTCAACGGCACCGGTGCCAATGTGCTGAGCCTGTCAACGCTGACACACTCGTTTCATTCGGTGATTTGTGCCGAAACTGCTCACATTCAGGTGGATGAATGTGGCGCTCCAGAAAAGTTTACCGGATGCAAATTACTTCCGGTAGAAACGGTCAAGGGCAAAATCACTCCAGAAGGTATTTCCAAATATCTTCATGGCTTCGATTTTGAGCATCATTCACAGCCCAAAGTGATATCTATTTCGCAGGTTAGCGAACTGGGAACTGTTTATACAGTTGATGAGATTCGGGCAATCACTACGCTTGCTCACGAGTTTGGACTTTTTGTTCACATGGATGGCGCCCGGATTGCCAATGCAGCAGTTGCACTTAATTTGCCCTTTCGAACTTTTACAGTCGATGCCGGAGTGGATGTCCTTTCGTTTGGAGGCACCAAAAACGGGATGATGCAGGGCGAGGCCGTGTTGTTCTTCAATCCTGAATTGTCGAAAGATGCCAAATATCTGCGAAAACAGAGCATGCAACTGTATTCGAAAATGCGCTTTGTGAGTGCACAGTTCCTCGCCTATTTCGAGAACGATCTTTGGAAACAAAATGCCACACATTCGAACCGGATGGCTCAGCTTCTGGAGAAAGAAGTCAGGCAAATAACGGCCATTCAACTCACTCAGGAAGTGGAAGCCAATGGAGTTTTCGCCATTGTTCCTCCGGAAATCATCCCGCAACTTCAGGAGAAATATTTCTTTTACATGTGGGACGAACGCCGCTCCGAAGTTCGATGGATGACATCGTTCGACACTCAGGAAGAAGACATTTTGAATTTTGCAGCACTCATTAAATCATTGGTTTAAATGCCATTATTCGACTATTACCCCAGAAATTACGAACCTCACGATAAGGAAACCGAAAAGAAGATTTTCAAATACAGTCTTCTGATTCCTTTCGCGATTGTTGCTGTTTTCTGGGTCGTAAAACTTGTTGAAAATCTATATAAACTCGACCTGAGCAGTTTCGGAATTCTACCTTTGACGATCGAAGGTTTACCTGGAATCATCACTTCGCCATTTATCCATGGCAGCTACGATCATTTGTTATCCAATTCCATCCCGTTTCTGATCCTCACCTTTGCCCTTTTGTATTTTTACCGTCGGCTGGCCTACCGCATCTTTTTTCTGATTTACTTTCTTTCCGGAATTTGCGTTTGGCTTGGAGGGCGCGAATCGTGGCACATTGGCGCAAGTGGTATCGTTTACGGACTGGCATCTTTCCTGTTTTTCAGCGGAGTTTTCCGTAAAGATGCCAACCTGCTTACCATCGGCATTATCGTGGTTTTTCTCTATGGAAGTATGTTCTGGGGAATTTTTCCGATCAAACCCGAAATTTCGTGGGAAAGCCATTTGTGGGGTGCGGCAAGTGGATTGATGCTGGCCTATTATTACCGCCATCAGGGACCGGTCCGGCCGGTTGCAAGCTGGGAAAATGAGCCGGAAGAAGATGATTCGGATGATGAGGAATATAATGAGGAAATATTGCCTGAGGAACCAACTGTCACTGATGAAAAGGAAATTAGTCAATAGTCATCAGGAAAGAGAATAATGAACTTTTCCCAATGACTAATGTCTGTTTTCCCATTTCCTTATTGCTTTTTACTTTTCCCTAATGTGTCTATGTGGTTAAGTATCCAAGAATTCATTCATCGAATCAAAGGATGTGAGAAAATATTCTAACTTTGCAACTCCTATTTAAAAAGGTTCTAAAACAATGATTAGCAGAAGAATAATCCGAATCAAAGTATTGCAAATACTGTACGCGTTCTTTACTTCACCTGAAACATCGATCAACAACACTGAAAAGGAACTGATTTTCAGTTTGCAAAAAACATACGATCTGTATCATTTTCTGATGGCACTCATCCTTGAGATTGACAAGTTTGCCCAGGAACGCATTGATCTGGGCCTCAAAAAACACCGCCCCACGAGCGCCGATCTGGCACCAAACACCCGTTTTGTTGAAAATCAGCTTATTAATCAGCTAAAAATCAATATCTCGCTCAATAAATATCTCGAAACTTCTAAATTAAGCTGGAGCGACAACGAAGAAATTATCCGAAAAATCTATGCTTCATTAA